>JAYVRH010000287.1:0-1918 GCA_043776495.1 Cyclobacteriaceae bacterium | reverse complement strand
ACGTACCAGGAGGATGTAAAACTTTGTCGTTCAATTTTTCCTTCGATGCAGGTAGCCGGAAAAGAAGAGTTAGCGTTCTCGGTTCAGATTGCGATGCTGTTTGATTCGGTGAAGACTAAAAAGTTTCTCGCTCGCAAGAAGGCTGAGGAGGTCATTAACTTCAGGGGAAACATTGAGGTAAGGCAATTACGATTGAAAAGTATAAAAAATGACGAGACCGCGACAACTAATTTTAAGACGATGTTTTATGTCGTAGACGTGGAAGACATGCTCCGGGGAGAAGTATTGCCGGAAATGTTTAAAGACAACATTGTGATGATGGGGTATTTGGGAGATTATTTAGGAGACCCTTCTTGGGATGATAAATTTTATACTCCTCTTAATAAAAAAGTGGCTGGCCGTGCTCATCCTGATATGTTTGGTTTGGTTTTACACGCGAATGCCGTGACGATGATTTTGAATGAAGACTATGTGGATGAACTATCCATTTGGTCACAGTATGCCGTTGCATTTTTGGTTTGCCTGTTAACGGTGGCACTATTTATTTTCATAGACCAAAAACTTCCGATCTGGTTTGACGCATTGTCCGTCATTATTCAGCTGACGGAACTACTCATCATCATCAGTTTTATCATATTTGCTTTTGCTTCGTGGAGTTTGAAATTAGACCTTTCCGTTGCACTGGCCGTATCAGCATTCGTGGGCCCTTGTTATGATATCTTTAAAAGCTTCCAAAATGAGATAGACAGAAGGCTTACCAAAGGCAAGCCTGAGGTATCAACACCGTAAGAAATTGGCACGATTTTTCAGTATATTCGTATTGTAGGAAGTGATGCTAAGATAGTTAATTAGCATTTTTGTGGTAGAAAGGCGCATTGATAGAAAATTTAAGGCAACGTTAAAATGAAATTTATTTTTATGAAAAAGGGCAAAATTCTAGTCGGAATTGGCTTTTTGTTGGTAACCATTTCTGGTTATTCACAGGAATATGCATTTAAGGTGCTGGCAAATAAGGGAGCCAATGAATACAAGTCGGCCGATGTTTGGCAATCCATAAAGACAGGGGCAAGCCTTAAATCTGGCGATGAATTGAAGGTTTCAGAGAACTCATATCTTGGTTTAGTACATGCTAGTGGAAAACCACTCGAATTGAAGCAAGCAGGTAACTACAAAGTAGCCGATTTGGCAGCCCGGGTAAGTAGTGGTGGCACTGGTGTGCTTAACAAAACGGTTGATTTCATTCTAAGCAGCAATTCCGCTGAAGCGAAGAAGAACCGCCTGAGCGCAACGGGAGCAGTTCATCGGGGAGAGCCCACGTCTTTGAGCGTTTGCTTGCCACCGCCCCAGAATTCAAGCATTTATGGCAAATGGATTGTCGTTCGTTGGGAGACGCCTAAAAGTGGCGGCCCTTACGTCGTTACTTTGAAGAATATCTTTGAGGAAGACTTGGCGAAGTTTGAGACGCCTGAGACTAGCTTGAGGATAGACTTGTCTGATCCCAAATTGACCAATGAATCAGCCTTTCTTGTAGAAGTATCGAGCAAGGCAGATGCCAAGACCAAGTCGGAGGGAAAAGTTGTGAAAAAACTTTCTCCCGCAGAAGTTGAACGCGTAAGGAAAGCGTATGCAGAAATATCTGGAGAGGTGGCCGAAGAATCTGCCTTGAACAAGTTCATTCAGGCTGGCTTCTATGAACAAAATGGATTGTTGATCGATGCGCTCACATCATATGAAGATGCTATAAGAATGGCTCCGGATATTGACTCTTACAAGGAGGCTCGGGACGAGTTCTTATATCGGAATAAGTTAGCCACTCCGAAGCTTTAAGACCTTAAGCGCAGATAATGACCCTTCGACCCACGTCGTAAGGGTTTTTTTTCGTCTTTGGCTCGCAATTATATTCTTCTAAATTTGTAAA
>JAYVRH010000286.1:0-1918 GCA_043776495.1 Cyclobacteriaceae bacterium | reverse complement strand
AACATTGACCAGGTTGAAAAGGACCTACGGAACGTTCAACATCAGAAGGATAACATCGACTCATTGTTGATGCAGCTGCAAAATGAATTGAATGAAAGCAAGCTGGAACTAAATTCGGTTAAAGAGCGCCTTTCTGTGGAATTCAATGTGGCGTTAGACGAAATCCTTAACCAAATTTCAGAAGAAGAAAGCCTGGCACTTGCTCAAGAAGACGAAGAAAAACTTCGCAACGGAGTAACACGTTTACGAGAAAGGCTGGATACCATGGGTCCGATCAACCCGATGGCGATGGAGGCTTATCATGAGATCAAGGAGCGAAACGATTTCATCATTGCGCAGAAGGATGATCTGGTAAAAGCAAAAGAGTCGCTATTCAATACCATCAATGAGATTGAAGGCGTGGCAAGCCAGACTTTTATGGATGCCTTTACGCGGATCAAAGAACATTTTATCGAGGTGTTCCGCTCCCTGTTCAATGAAGGTGACGAATGTGACCTAAAACTGGTTGACCCCTCAAAACCTTTGGAATCTGAAATTGATATCATCGCAAAGCCAAAAGGGAAAAGGCCGCTGACGATCAACCAACTCAGTGGCGGGGAGAAGACGTTGACCGCTACTGCGCTGCTTTTCTCCATGTATCTATTGAAGCCTGCACCGTTTTGTATCTTCGATGAGGTAGATGCGCCGCTGGATGATGCTAATATTGACAAGTTCAATAACATCATAAGGAGTTTCAGCAAAGATTCGCAATTCATCATCGTTACCCACAACAAACGAACGATGACCACTACCGATGTAATCTACGGAATTACAATGGTGGAGAAGGGAATTTCGCGGGTCGTGCCAGTAGATCTGCGAGAACTGGCTTAGGAAAGTATCAAGAAGTAGGCAGTAGGCAAAATACAATAGGCAAAAGCGTTGTGTACTGGTATTTTGCCTACCGGATACTAATCTGTATTTGACGCAGAGGCGACAAATGTTGTTGATAATCCAAACCGTCAGGCTCCTTACTTCGTAAAAAGACTCAACAACTATAAGAACATGAACCGACTCAACCTGATCATCCCAACCCTGGCACTGACGCTAACACTTTCATCCTGCGACGCACAATCGAAAAAGAAAGGAGATGCTGATACAAAAATCAACCTGACCCCTGCCGTCGGCAAGGCAGTGGCGGCGTTTGCAGAAGGATGTTTTTGGTGTTCGGAGCACATTTTTGAGGCCGTCGTGGGCGTAGACTCTGCAGTTTCAGGGTACGCCGGTGGCACCGCTTCAAATCCCAGTTATGAGTTGGTCAATACCGAGACCACCGGCCATGCCGAATCTATACTCGTTTATTACGATCCCAAAGTCATTAGCTATGCTGAGTTATTGAAAGTATTCTTTACCTCACAAGATCCTACTACCCCCGACCGGCAAGGTCCCGATCGCGGGAATTCATATCGATCCATTATTTTCTATAAAACTGCAGAAGAAAAATCGCTGGCAGAAAAGGCTAAGCAGGATTTTGCACCTTCGTTCAAGAATCCCATCGTCTCCGAAATCAAGCCACTCACCGCATTTTGCAAGGCGGAGGGCTATCACCAAAATTATATAGAACATAACCCGAATAGTTCTTATGTGACGGGTGTTTCAATTCCAAGATTTGAACTGTTCAAGAGAACGTATAAAGGGAAGCTGAAAAAGTAGCAACTAAACCACGATGGCCGAAACTCTGGACACCTTATCGCAAGGATCGTAACCACGCATACGTCGAAATAGAAATGCGTGTTGAGACACGATGCATCTTCCTGGTTATCGTAACTTACGCACAATAGTCTATTTCAGAAAAGGTGTTGAGTGTTACAAAAAACGTATTCGCATTAAGTTTAATTGCGATCCTCGGATTCCATTCAGCATCCATCGCGCAATTCTCCTC
>JAYVRH010000285.1:0-6168 GCA_043776495.1 Cyclobacteriaceae bacterium | reverse complement strand
CATCTGAAATTGACTTCCCTCAGAAACTCCATCGGTGCCCAAGTGTTGCCAGTTGGCTTCCAGATATCCTCCAAATGATATTGGAAGTTTCCCGGCGCGTAAAAAGGGGCGGTTGTACACGGCATCCATATTCATCAATAGGGTTGAAGTATCCTTCGGTATCCTTTTCAATAACGTACTATCAATTTGAGCCGTTATCTGAAGGCTTAAGAGCACAAACCCAAGGCTGATTAGGAGTTCTTTCATGGCCTTATCTCAATTCGATCAATATTTTTTCTGTGAGTGACAAAACCCGGAAGGTTCGTAAGCTGTTTTCTGCTGGCCCTTGTGCCACGAGGCCCTTATTCGTGAACTCACTTCCATGTGCAGGGCAATGAAGTTGGTCACCAAACACCTGGAGCTCCGTGCCCTGGTGTGTACATTTCATCAACAATGCGGAGTATTCATTTTCAGAAAACCGGTAAAGGCAGATGGGATATTCCAGCGTTTCATTTCTGACAATGATGTATGGACGAAAAGTACTTGGATCGTCTTTTGAAGAAAGAAATTCAGCGGGAGGAACAGAAATGCCTGAAGGCTCCATCATGCCGTCAACATATCGGACTGATCCACAGCCTGAGAGCATGCCAGCAATCATGGGTACGCCCAGACAAAGGCCACAGGTTTTCTTAACAAAGAGTCGACGGTCCATCATCATAAGCTTTCGAGGAATTTTATAAGTGACTCTTTCTGTGCTTGTGTCAGGGAGTTATAATTTACTCTGCTGGTCTGTGCTTCACCTCCATGCTGAAGAATCGCATCCTCAATGCTCCTGGCGCGTCCATCATGAAGGAGAAAGTAATTTCCTCCTTGTGAGTTCTTTGATAAACCCAAGCCCCACAGCGCCGGAGTCTTCCATTCTTGTGCCACAGCGGAACCCTCTGTATAACCATCGTTAAGTTCAGCACCCATGTCATGCAGCAGCAAATCCGTATATGGAAAGAAAGTTTTGTTTGATAATACAGAGAGTTCGCTTGGCCCTGTTTTGAGTTCAGGCACATGGCATGAACTGCACTTAATAGTCATGAAGACTTTCTTCCCTTCGAGAATTGCTGCTTCCGCTTTGTTTCGTTGAATGGGTGCCTTTAAAGTCTTTAAATAGAATACAACGTCTTGTACAATTTGATTTGTAATTTCCGGATCCATTTCCAATCCTGTGTTTGTGTCATGAGCTTCATAGGTAGAAGTAACCCCAATATCCTGATTGTAAGCTGTGGCAGTCTGCTGGAGCAAATTGTAGGTAGCCCCCTTTTTTCCAAACCGACCAATATACTTGCCATTTTGTATGATGCTGCCGGCCCGTGGTGTAACATATCCTTTCAACTGAATCCAGTTTGGAATACCACTGATGCCATCTCCATTGGCATCGCCAGGATCGGCCATCGCTAAAATATCGTTGTCTGTCACAGCGTCCAGGTAGCCGAGGCCAGTGTTGGCGGGTGGTGTAAACCGTGCATAAGTCGCTCCGGGTGGAATTACTTCAGGTTTGAATCCTGGCACTGCAAGGTGTTGAAGTTGGGGTCCACCGGCATTGAGGAACAGATTTCCTGTAGGGTCGCTCTGACCAAAGCGTGTAAGGGTAGTAAAGGGATGGCCCTTGCCGTCACCGGGATGACAGCTTCCACAAGACGTAGCCACGAAGAGCGGGCCAAGGCCATTTTTTGTTGTAAAGATTTGGGTGTTGAAGGCGATATCCCCCTGGATGAAACGCTTGCTTTCATCCGATGAAAGCCCTTCAACCGGACCATCCAGGATGGATGACTCCGCAGGGACGGAAGGTTCAAAATTTTGACAAGAGAGCAGCGTGAGCAGACAAAAAGGAAGCGAACGGTTCATGGACAACTATTAAGGCTCATAAAAATAATAATTTAGATTGATCTAAAAAATTATTATTAGAAGAGATGATTTTTACTTTCCAGTTAACAGAATGTGGATCTGATACTTGTTTTGATTCATTTTTCTTATATTTGCAACTTAGTTGCATAAAAGTTGAGACATTATTTTTTCCCACTCATTTGCTTTTGTTTGCTTGAAGCATTGCCATCGCACGCCCAAACGAACTGTTCTTTTTCATTGCGAGGGAGGGTTATGGACGAAAATAGCCTGGCGCAGCCGGGAGCCACCTTATCAATCAAGCAGAACAAAACCGGTAGGGTGAGCGACGTCTCAGGAGCATTTGAATTCAAAGACCTTTGTGAAGGAAATTATTCAGTCGAAATAAAATTTCTTGGCTATCTGACGCAGGAGGTGAAAATAAATCTGAAAAAGGACTTCTTGTTAATAGTAAAGCTGAAGCAAGAAGAAAAGCTGCTGAACGAGGTAATCATCGAAGACAGATCAGATCAAATCACCCCCGTTTCAAATTATGGACAATTGACTACCAGGGACCTCGAGGAGACGAAAGGAAAATCTTTAGGAGAAGCACTGAGAAACCTTACTGGGGTCAACACCATTCAGTCAGGCCCTGCCATTTTCAAGCCAGTCATTCACGGCGTTCACAGCCAACGAATATTGATTTTGAATAATGGCATTCGGCAAGAGGGACAACAGTGGGGAGCGGAGCATGCGCCGGAGATAGATCCTTTCATTGCGTCAAATGTGGTCGTCATCAAGGACGCCGGTGCCATAAAGTATGGTACGGATGCATTGGGAGGAGTCGTAATCATCAACCCGGCAGACTTGCCAACGAAGGCGGGGCTTGGTGGTCAATTTCACATGATCGGTAACACCAATGGGTGGGCAGGCATTACTTCAGGAATGTTGGAAGGTGGTATCAAAAAATTTAATGGCTGGGGTTGGCGGATGCAAGGAACCGGAAAAAAGTCTGGTGACTCTCACGCAGCCGGTTACAATTTATCGAACACAGGATTTCGGGAGTTGAATTACTCTGCCGCTGCAGGATATCACGATGAGCGCAAAGGAATTGAAGTCTTTTATAGTCACTTCCAAACGACGATCGGAATCCTTCGTGGCTCGGCCGTAGCAAATTCGGAAGATTTGGCAAACGCCCTGGAGCGTGAGCCACCTCAGTACACCATGCCGTTTACATATGAGATCCAACCACCGAGGCAGGAGGTGAGCCATGATCTTTTTAAACTGAATGGTCGCCTGCTCAAAGGTTCGAACCGGTATAATTTTCAATATGGGTTTCAACACAACCAGCGGAAGGAGTATGATCTTCGCAAAGGATCGTTGAAAGATGTGCCGGCCCTGGGCTATCATCTTTATACGCACACGCTGGACATGGAGTGGGAGAAGGTCTATTCAAAAAACCGTTTGAGCTGCCGTGGTGTGAATATAATGTTGCAAGACAACCAAAAAATTGATGGCACACAAACCATTCCGTTTATACCAAATTTCATGAACTATTCAGGCGGTCTGTTCTGGATCGAGAAAATATCGTTGGTGAAATGGGAGTGGCAGGTTGGAGCAAGGTATGACGTTCGGTATTACGATGTCGCAGGATTTGATGTTCACAATGAGCTATACCAGAGTCAGCTTAATTTTAATAACATCAGCGGGACCCTGGGGACTACCCATAAGATCAATGAATTGTCTTCTTTTACTTCAAATCTTGGAAGTACGTGGCGACCTCCTAATGTGGCTGAACTTTATAGCCTTGGCACCCACCAGAGTGCTGCGGCCATTGAATTTGGATTGCTGTTGGATGAGTCCACCAATGCGGTGAAAGACATCAACACGCTTAACTTCAAAACGGAACAAGCAGTGAAGTGGGTGAACACCTACCGCGTTCAGAGGAATAGATGGAACGCTGAAGTTTCCGGATACATCAATTATATCTTTAACTATACCTACCTGAGGCCCCGTGGTGTGACGCAAAACCTAAGGGGGATCTTCCCTTACTTCCGATACACACAAACAGATGCTTCTTTTTTAGGAATCGATGCCTCATTGGATTATCAACTTTCACATGATTTTAAAATCAATTCCAGGATTTCTTTGCTCAGGGCAAGAGACGGGACCCACAATGATTATTTGGTTTTCATTCCCTCCAATCGATACGAAATTTCTCTGCGTTACGACCGGCCGGTTCAAAACTCCTGGAAAAATTTATACGTGGAAGCCAAAGTAAGGTATGTGGCTCAACAAGGTAGTGCGCCGAGGGTGGTCACGGTGCGTGAAATCAATGGGGCGAAGGCACAAGGCATCGATTTGTTCGCCAGCGACAATCGTAATTTTGATTTCGTGGCAGCACCCCCCGGTTATGCCTTGATCTCCCTTTCCACCGGTATCTCAAAGCCAATAAATAAATCCATGCTTGATTTGAGGCTATCCATCGATAACCTTACCAATGTGTCCTATCGTGAATATACCAACCGCATGAGGTATTATGCCGATGATTTAGGAAGAAATATCACCCTGGCACTGAAATACAGTTTCTAACAATATTCAAACAATGAGCAGAACCATTTTTCATTCGTACAATTTCAAAGTTGCATCATGCTGTAAGCCATGAAGAATACGCTCACATTCCTTTTCTTCCTGTTATTCTTAAACTCGCTTTTGTTTTTATCGGGTTGCAAGAAAGATGATCCCACAAAGGAAGACGTTCCGGAATTGATCACCAAAGCAACGATTACCTTTACACCTTCTTCCGGTTCCTCTGGCTCTTTGGTGGTGGTGACAGCAACTGACCCCGACTTCAATGGGGCACAGGACATTAAGGTTGACGGCACGATTAATTTAGCAAAGGGAGCTGTCTACACGTTGACCATTCTACTTGTGAATGAACTTTACGAAACAACGGATGAGAAATATGATATAAGCAAGGAGATCGAAAAACAAGCCGGGGAACACCAGTTTTTCTTTTCCTGGACGGGCGGGTTGTTTTCGAATCCATTGGGTGACGGAAATATTGATAACCGAAATGATCCATTAAACTATGGAGCGTCTTTGGACAAAAACGGAAGACCATTAGGACTTACCACCACCTGGAAGACGTCATCTAATGTTTCAACGGGAAATAACTCCTTCAGAGTGCTTTTAAAACATCAACCTGATCTTAAATCAAATACTTCCACTTCGGATGATGGCGAATCAGACCTTGATCTGACGTTCACTATTAGCGTGAATTGATGGTTCCCGCAGATTCCAGTACCTGTTTAAAAGTTAAAACTTAGATTTCTAACATGAATCATAAAGGCCATGGAATCAATTAAAATTGCCACAGATGGCACAAATTACCGCAGATCATGTGTGAAAATCCCTGCCTGCGTTAGCGCCTAAGGCTATTTGAAAATCAATATCCGGCAGAGAATCATACCAGTGACACGCAAGTTCGTTAACGTGATGGACTGGTGACGGATTTCTTTAATAACATGTAATTCTGTTTTTTAGTACCCCAATGGTAGCCCAATGAAAAGGGAAGATATTGTAAGGTAGGCGACGAATGGTAAGCTGAGTCTAAGTCAGATTGAAATTGTCCTGTTCCAAATGGCTTTACTGGCATGACGTATTCACCATATAATTGGACATTCCAGTCCAATCTTTTTTTGAAATCCCGGTAAGGGACACCCGTATCATCCTGGAAAAGGCTGACCGAATTTTGTAAGACCAATTTCTTTGCTTCCGTGAACAAATCGCGGTGGAGCAGATAAGACGCGGATTTGATGAAGGTATTGTAGGGCCCCTTCTGTTTTAAGAACTTTTCAAACTCGGGCCGCTCCGACAGCCCCTGATTGGAGAGACTGATGTTAAAATAGTAAAGCACTTTGGTCTCTTTTGTGGTCCGATCGCGGAATACAATTTTTATCCCCGGAGTTTTATACCAGTGAAGTTGGGTAATTTTTGTTGGCACTTCAGCTCCAGTTGAATCGAGATAAAAAAATTCTTCTGACATCAATTCATGCCCTGTTCTTTCAACGAAAAAGAATAACGGAGGTAAGACGCCGTTGATATTTTTGATGTCCTTCTTCATCGCGCTGGTAATGAAATAGCTCTTCGTTAGAATATCCCGTAGCGAATGGCCAAGGCTGTCTAAAAACCTTTCGCGCGAAGCACCGTCAATTGTATCCAGTTGCGGTGCGGAATGGATGGGCTCCAGTGCGGCCAGGATGTATTCCTTTGAGGAGGGAAACAAATAATAGACGTGAAGAAAGTCTGGTCCGG
>JAYVRH010000284.1:0-6170 GCA_043776495.1 Cyclobacteriaceae bacterium | reverse complement strand
TAGCCCTTCTTCTTTCTCAATTCCATGAGCTTTAATCCTACTCGTTCCTGGAGATCTTTTAAGGCTTCCTCTTCTTTCACGGAAGCCAAATTGGAGGCTATTTTACCTAAATGTTACCTCATATAAGATGGGCTGGTTAGGTACTGGTGCTAAAACAACGTCTTTGAATCAAAGTACTTGATTTCTCTCGAAGGGTATTTGTAAAGTTTCTTCTCAATGTGTCTTACTTTCTGCAAAATCTTTCCATCATTCAATCCGGAAAGATGCAGCCCTATGGCCAGCTTCCTTCTGTTCCAGTTGAGATCGCTTATCAGGTGATTATCGGAATCTGAAAAGGAAAAGCCGTAAATAACTAACCGGTCTTCGGAATCTCGAAAGGCACTACGACAAAATGAGAGGTACTTATTTCTGGATATTGTTTCCTCTTTTAGTGAAGCTCGCCCTTCGGAGACAAATATCGGGAAGTTGCCAAGGTGGATTCGTAATCTGATTAGATCCAGAAGCTCCTCTGTTCTACTTGCCCTCCTTATTTTAATTGTCATTTCCTCTTCCTTATAAAGAAACAGGGCTCCGTGGAGGTAGTAGATATTTCTAAAGCCGTCTATGACTTCGTCCGTAAACCTCAAATTGGCTCCTTCAACTCTGAAAAAATCCTGAAATCGTTTTATTGTTCTTTCTCTCCGGTGGCGGTCTATCGTGGTCAGGATAATATGATAGAGGAAAATATCATAGTTCGTGGTGTAGATGTCCTTAAACCAATCGAGACTCTGAGATAAATTGAAAATGGTCCTCGGATCAATCAGCGAGTAGTTGGGGTGAAGGTCTTTGATCGAACTCAACAATCCAGTCTTAAGTTGCTTCAGAGTTCTTTCAATTTCCTCGTTCATATGCCCAAAAATGGTGTTGACTTCCAAAGCATCGGAAAGTTTGTTTTGTATGCCTTCAAAATTGGTGGAGTTGAATTTCTTAAATATTGATTGCTCTTCCGGGCCCAGGTAGGTGAGGAATCTTTCAAACAGGGAGCGATAGTTCAAGGCTGGGTTGATATTTATTGAAAAGCCGTTGCCCAGGAAAATATCAGCGTCTTTGAAAGTATCCTGAATCTCGCTCCAATGGTAAATTTTAATGTCGGCAACGGCTCTCATCGCTACAATTCATCCATTTTCTGTTCCAGCCTTTCCTTCAGTTGGTCAATGAAGTTCGTCTGACCACTTTTCCTGATCCCAATTTCTGAGAAGTGTCGATAGAAATTTCCTAGACTCACATTGAACAGGCTTTCAAACAAATTGGCGATTTGTTTGATCTCAGCTTTACCGTTATTGAAGGCATCAACGGCATGTAGGGCATAGATAAGTTCTACCAGGTAGGCTTTCTTCGCAGTCCATGTCAGTGGAGAAGTTCCGATTAAGTCAGGATTCAAATTCTTGATCAAGCCGTCCAAGTGTTCCTTAATCATTTGGTTGGCAAGGATCATGGCCAGAATAGTATCGTGGCCAGTGGAAAAGCGTGAGTCGATGTCTGGAGGGAGAAAAGCGCTTTTTCTTGCCACGAAATACAATTCGTCTAAATCTTTCGAACCGGAAAGGCAGTAGGCATAAAACTCCCTATGAGTCATTAAATATTTCCTCAATTGATCCATTTCATTATAGTAATAGGTCTTGAGGCAGGAGGTGTCACCCGAAGGTTCGCCAATTTTCAAGGAGAGTAGCCTTTCGTAATAGTAATACTGACTTGAAAGGACTGGCTTAATTTCCTTAAAGAATTCGACCTCCTCGGACTTACTCTGGAATTCGTATTGATAGACAAACGCTTTCAATTCATCGAGGCTGGACTTAATGAAAGCCAGCGATTTGCTCGCCCTGGAAGGGATCTCTTTATTTTCCTGAGAAATAGCATCTAATTTCAATTTCAGGTCGTCCTGAAGTTGTGTTGAGAATGTTCTTATGTCTATGGTTTTCATAACCTGCTGATTAATTCAATTTTGCTTCGATGATCTGTTGTATGTCCCTTTTGATCCTGAAATAATTCTGTTCGATATCGTAATGGCTAATCTTGCGAATGGCGGGGATTGGCTTGTAATTTTCTTCCTCCTGACGGATGGCCGCATGGTCATTGAGAATCTCCGCATGAAAAACCTTGAGATCAATCTTCTGATCGGGATCGTCTGAAACTGTTCCAACAAACTCCCCGGAAGAAAGAGAGGCTATCTTGGAGGGCGGAATCGCTGAATCCAACTGCGTTGACCTGCTGACGGAAGTGTCAGACATATTAATAGAGATGCTTTCACGCTCCTGAACGATCTTTCCGAATCGTTCTGACAGGAGCTTAGCTGTTTCGCCCACCACCTGGCCGCTGATCACGTTGCCTACAATATTCATAATCACCTCGGCCTGATCGCGCCCATAATCCTTTTTCAAC
The DNA here is from genome assembly GCA_043776495.1 of Cyclobacteriaceae bacterium. GTDB lineage: Bacteria > Bacteroidota > Bacteroidia > Cytophagales > Cyclobacteriaceae > ELB16-189. Next base: position 3,752 of record JAYVRH010000284.1, on the reverse strand, counting down.
TGGCTATAATCTTGCACGGCGAGGGAAGTGGCGACCTTGTTTGCGCGGGCTGTCGCAATCAGGCTGTCGATGCCATTGAAATAGATGGTTGGGAATTCGTCAAAGATCAGACTGCATTTCTGCTGATGCTTCTTGTTCACCAGTTTGATTACCCTTGAGATGTAAAGGGAAAGCACGGCACCGTAGATTTGCTGCTTCTGGGGATTATTTCCTGTGCAGACAATCTTAGGCTCCTTCGGATTGTTTATGTCCAGGGTGAAGTCATTCCCGGAGAGCACATAGTACAACTGAGGCGAAGAAAGTCTCGCCATACCGATCTTGGCGCTGGCGATCTGCCCTTCGAGTTGTTCCATTGCTTCGTTGCGGTAAGCGGATTCAAATGGGTTAATCAGCACTTCGATTTCCGGTTCTGATCTAAGCAGCTTGAAAAGATGTGGGTAGTCGAGTTGCATTAGTTCAATCACATGCGGAAGTGTGCAGAACTTGCCGTTGTCATATTTTCTGAGAAACCAGATGATCGCCGTTACAAAATTGATGGGTGACTCAACAAAGAAATCGCCCTGCTTCTTGATCCAGTCCCTGTTCAGTCCCAACATGATTGTCCTGGACGACTCTGTTGCATCCGTAATATCTTCCATCGTGGCCGGGTCAAGAGGATTACACCGGTGGGTGCGTGACAGGTCTTCAAAATTGATCACGTAGAACTTCGGAAGGATGGGATAATGCCTGGCATTCTTTAAGAGGGTATTGTAAGCAATCCTTGAAAGGTCATCGTACTTGAAATCGTAGATGAACATCGTAAAACCTTTCTTAATGTGTTGTGTGATAATGTGCCGAACAACGAAATAGGACTTACCTGCCCCTGGTGTTCCAATGATGAGAGAGGAGCGGAAAGGATTAATCACATTGATCCAGCTTTTCCGTCTCTGACCCTTGAGCGTGTATGCTGCCGGGAGATTGATTGAGTACTCGTTTTCCAGTAACCTCTCTTCCTGTGGAAATGACTCATTCAGTTTATTGAAGATGTCTTTGCTGAGATTGAATTTTAGCAAACGTGAGAGTAGTGTTCCTCCCGTCAATATCAGGATGTAACCCAAAGATGTTACTCCCATGTATGCCCCAGACTGAAATGACACAGGAATTGTCAAAAGTAAAATGTAATGGCTTGAGAGGAAGAGCACGATGCCAATTGCTACAAAACTCAGTGCTTGCAAAAGACTGACCTTCTCATCCTTTTTCCCTCTTGCCCCAATCAACGAAATGACAAGCAGACCCAGAATGATAAGCTTGGAAAGGTAGATGCTTGAAAACATTCCTGTGCCGGAAACCGATTTAGTAATCTGATCCACTATCCCGAAAGCAAAACCCCAATTCTCGAATGCCTTATGGCAGAAAAAGTAAAAATGGAATAGCAAGATGACGATGCTCAACAATCTGATAAAGTCAATGATCCTCTGCAACGCCTGCTCATTTTCTCCGGTGTGTGCCATATTCTTAGTTTTAAAGTGAACGACCCCTTCTTTTCTTCCTCCTGCGTCTCTTCATTGTCGAATCCGGTGAACTAAAGTCACGCTGCTTTGCTTCGGTCAGGTCCTTGATGACATCTTCAATTCCCGTTTCTGTGCTTTCTGGTTTTTCCGACTGAGTAGAAAGAAAAGCTGGTTGGACTTGAATTGGTGTTTGTGAATTCAGATTGGTCAACCGCTCTGTAATGGCTTTGGCTCCGTAAGCCTTCCCAAGATCACTGCCATTGAAAACTACTTTTGTTTTATTGTCTACAAACGTGAGCCCGTATATCCGGCCTTCATCATTCTGACGGAAGAGTACAAATATTCCTTCGCGGCTTAGAGCCTTAACAAAAGATGCTTTTGAGGTAGATTGCTTATTTCCGAAAACATTGTCGATAGACTGGATCAGTGTTGCTCTATGTTTTTGCCTCAACGTTTCGTTTACCTTAAATCTCTTTTCCAGAAAAGGTAAAGTTGGTTTCCCATAGATTGCACTTGCTTTGATGGCCACTCCAACTTTTTTACCCTCTCCATCAATTAACCGGTAGACCAAACCTTTTTTGAGATTCATTTGTGAGCCTTCCTTTCCCCGGTCGGCCATAATGTTGTACTGCCGAAGCACGGCATTCAGTTCAGGTATAGAAGTGTACTTGAACTGTGAGGTCACATACCTTACCGCATTGACGATGGTTCTTTTTGTCTCGGTTTTTCCATAAACCCCTTGCTGCACGTTGAGACCTTCAACATTTTCCGTACGCTGCTCCTTCCTGCCTTTGGCTCGGACAAGATTGTATTCTAACTCTAGCGCCTTTCTCGCTTTTTCAGATTCATACTTTACGATCCTGAACAGTTTAATCCGTTTGCCATCTTTCTGGATATTGGTCGTCACGATATGGATGTGAGGATGGGCCGCGTCAAAATGCTGGTAGACGAGATACGGCTGATTACCAAATCCCATCCCCTCCATGTACTTCATGGCGATCTCTTTTAGAACATCCTCTTGAAGTTGTTCTGACGGATGGAAATTCAGAGATAGGTGTACGGCCTTGGTTGTCGCACGGGCATTCCTCTGAATGAACCCCTGAAATGTTTTGAACTTGTCGGTGAACGAAAGCCTATCCACGTTGCACCCAAAGTGATTTTCCATGATGCACTTCGCGACCCCCTCCTTCACTTTGTTCTCGTTGTAGTTGAGGAGACCTAGTATGTTCTGTCCGCTGTTCATCTTCGCAACCATTTCTGTGTGATCTCTGATGTAACGTTCATAATCTTGTCGAGCTTCCGGCCAACCTTCTCGTACTCCTCTACAATTTTTAGTGCGTGAACAATTTTCTTATTCGGTGCGGGTTCGGAGTTAAAATGTCTTGTGATTTGATTGATGTTAACACCAATGGCCTTGATCTCCTTTCTAATAAGCGATAGTTCAGCAATGGTCGAAGTCATGGACGAATCCTCATGATACCAGATGATCTCTTCCCGGTAGAGTATTCGCCTGGCAACCTCACCGATGTACTGACAATTGGAGTTTTTCCGGATCTCCAGAAGGCGGTTGTAAAACCTCTCGGACACCCTGACGCTAAAGATTTTCTCCAGCTTTTCCTTAGATGATTTTTTACGTCCCATAAGGAAAAGCTTTGATTTTAAGAAGGCCGAGTTCCGAGGCCGCCCCCTCCTGACGACTGCAAGGAGGGAGGAGGGCATAGACATTTGTGTAAACAAATGTCAATCTTGCTAAAGTCGAAAGACCGGCTTTTACCCTAGTCAGATCATGGAAATTGAGAATGATGAAAATGACCTTGCACATACTTTCAGGGGTTTGGCTTCCTACTAACCGAATGAGGGCTACTCTTATGCTCCTCGATCATTTTCTGGATGTCGTCATAGTCATAAAAAATGACACCGCCAATCTTGGTAAAGGGTAAGGTTCCGTTGACACGGAGATTCTGAAGGGTACCAGGTGAGAGCGTCAATAGCCTCCTGACCTCATGAGATTTTAACCACTTATGTGTGCGGGTGGGCTGTCTTTGCGACAGTATTTTTTGTAGCTCTGCTAATAGTTCCTGCTTGAAATTTTGCAGGTCTTCGAGGGTAACGATGTTTGCTGCCATAACTTTTTTGATTATGGCACAAAGGAAAAACGAGGAGGGTTTTGAAAACAGTTACAGGGGTTACAGGACCCCTGGTAAGTAGTTGAGAGTCAACAAACAAAAATTAGATAGTGGCTATACCATCCAAATAAAAGAG
>JAYVRH010000283.1:0-6178 GCA_043776495.1 Cyclobacteriaceae bacterium | reverse complement strand
AGGATGAAAGAATGCGCATGTGTCAACGAAATAACCGTTGACCAGGTGAAGGAACGCATTGAAATGTATTTTCCAGTGGCACTTAGTAACAAGTATGTCGAATATTGAGCGTTCAAAAATAATTTTTGACGCTTCTCCGCTGCGATACCTTCATACTGGCCTTGGTCAATTCTCTTTCTGCCTCCTGAATGAATTTGAAAAACTTGCCCGGAATGATTTTGAGATCTTTGCTTTAGTCCATTCGAATTATCAATCCCTGGTTCCTCTTGGGATTCAAATTGAGAAAGCTTCATTCTTGCGCAGGCACAGCCCTGAGTTGATTCAGCAACTTCTTTACAAGCGATATAATCTTTGGCACATCACGACAGAAAATACTCGGTTAACGGGGATTCCCCGATCTGCTCAGGTTATACTTACCATCCACGGACTTCACTTTCTGGACGAAAAAAACGATGACACAGCGGCACGACATTTGGTAAAAGTCCAAAGATTGGCAGACAGAGCAAATGCGATCACAGCGGTGTCTCATTTTACCGCAAATCTCGTCAAAGAAAAATTGGATGTGAAGGACAAGGAGGTTGAAGTGATCTATAATGGAATTTCTTTTGCTGACGAACCCCCCACTATTCCTCCATGGGCTCCTGATGGTAAGTTCATTTTTTCGATTGGTACATTTTTTCAAAGAAAAAATTTGAGCGTTCTCCTTCCCATGATGAATTACCTTACAGACTTTAAGCTGGTTTTAGCAGGAGATGATCTCCGCCCTCAAGGTGACTTTATCCGAGCTGAAATCGTACGCCTTGGATTACAAGCCAGAGTCATTATAACGGGGGAAATTACAGAAGGGGAGAAAATATGGTTGTATCGTCAAGGGGAAGGATTGGTGTTCCCTTCAATCTCCGAAGGATTTGGAATACCTATGATCGAATCATTTTATTACGGTAAGCCCGTATTTTGCGGCCGCTACGGGAGTTTACCGGAAGTGGGTGCGGAACATGCTTTTTATTGGGAAAATTTTGATCCCATGCAGATGTCCGCATTAGTTCAGAAAGAACTTGATGAGGATCGCCAGGAAAAGAAGTTGGCAAGGATGGAGTATGCAAGACGGTTCTCCTGGAATAATACGGCGAAACAGTTTCTTAATTTATACGGGAGAATGCTAAAAAAAATACAACCCTGAAGCCCATGAGAGTCTGTGGCTTCACCTTTGTTAGAAATGCGATCAAGTTGGACTATCCGATCACTGAAGCGATTGCGTCCATACTCCCACTATGCGATGAATTTATTGTAGCGGTAGGAAAATCAGAGGATGCTACATTGGCGCTTGTAAAAAGTATTCAATCGGAGAAAATTAGAATTATTGAGACCACATGGGATGACAGTCAGCGGGAAGGCGGAAGAGCCCTAGCACTTGAAACTGATAAAGCTTTTGCAGCCATTTCTTCAAATGCCGATTGGTGCTTTTATGTTCAGGCCGATGAAGTCCTTCATGAACAGTACTATCCGGTTGTGTCGGATGCCATGAACCGATATAAGGATGATTTGAAGGTGGAAGGTCTGTTGTTTAATTACAAACATTTCTATGGTTCCTACGATTATATCGGTAACTCCTGGAACTGGTACCGAAGAGAAATAAGAATTATTAGAAATAATAAGAATATCTTTTCTTATCGCGACGCGCAGGGATTTCGCAAAAATCCTAATGAGAAACTAAAGGTCAAATTGATTGAGGCATTCATGTACCACTATGGATGGGTACGCGATCCGCGAGCGATGCAACACAAGCAGCGTGCCTTTGGCCAACTCTATCATGATGACAAATGGATTCAAGAAAATCTGGCGAGCGCCGGTGAGTTCGACTATTCACGAATTGATTCATTAGAGCGTTTTCAAGGAACACATCCTATTGTAATGCAGGAACGCATCGAACTACTGAATTGGGGATTTGATCATGATCTTTCAAAAAACAAACTTGCGCCAAGGGAAAAATTAAAACGGCTCGCCAGCCATTTATTAGGTCGCCGGATCGGGGAATACCAGAACTACAAGATGATCTGAAAAATATTTTCTTTCAACCTATTTCATTTTACCTACTTTTGAAACCCATGGAGGAAGAAGCCATTCGGCAGCATTATACAGACAAAGAGAAGAATGAGATTTTTGAGCTCGAATTTCTTCCTCACATCAATTCCATGTATAATTTTGGTTATCGCCTTACCCTCGACCGGGATGATGCAAAAGACCTGGTGCAAGACACCTATTTTAAGGCCTATCGCTTTGTAGAATCATTCCAAAAAGGAACTAACGCAAAGGCGTGGCTGTTCCGCATTCTGAAAAACAGCTTCATTAATGATTATCGAAAGAAAATCAAGGAGCCAAATAAGGTTGATTATCAAGAGGTAGAGTCCTATTACAACTCGGAGGATGTTGACCGCCAGATCACTCCTGATTTGCGGGTGGACGCATTGAAAGATATGATTGGAGACGAAATATCCAATGCATTAAATTCATTGGATGTTGACTTCAGAACGGTTATTATTTTGTGTGACCTGGAAGGATTTAAATATGAGGAAATGGCGAAGATCCTGGATATTCCCATTGGCACCGTAAGGAGCCGCCTTCACCGGGCACGTCAATTACTCAAGGAGAAGTTAAGCGAATATGCCAAATCGATGGGTTATAAAAATACCTGAGCTATGAGTCAACCAATCAACCCCTTTACCTCCCCTGATGGGAAAAAGGCGACCTGCATGGAGATGCTACAATTCATCCTGGATGGTGAGTCTACTCACCAGCAGCGCGAGTATTTTAAGTCGCACATGGATCATTGCATGCCTTGTTTTAAGTCCTATCAGCTGGACATGACCATAAAGGAATTGTTAAAAACAAAGTGTTGTGGGGGTGAAGCTCCTTCCGAGCTGGTCAACAAGATCAAAAATCAAATTTCTCAACACATCCAATAATGGCAGGCAAAGCCTTGATTTTCTCCGCTCCATCAGGTTCCGGAAAGACGACTGTGGTGAAACACTTGCTTGAGAAAAATCCAGATCTTGGTTTTTCGATCTCGGCATCCACCCGCGACAAACGTGGGCGCACGGAAGAGGATGGTAAAGACTACTATTTTCTCACACCAGAGGAATTCAAAAAGAAAATCGACCATGACGAATTCGTCGAGTGGGAGGAAGTTTATGCAGGGAATTTCTACGGTACCCTTAAATCGGAGATCGAGCGAATCTGGGCGGAAGGTAAAAACGTGGTCTTTGATGTAGATGTGAAAGGGGGCATTAGTCTGAAAAATTATTTTGGCGACAAAGCGCTCGCCATTTTTGTAAAAGTGCCTTCCTTGGAAGTGCTGGAACACCGCCTTAACCAGCGTAGCACGGAGTCGCCCGACAGTATGTCACGCAGGCTTTTCAAGGCCAAATTTGAAATGACTTTTCAGGACAAGTTTGACAAGATTCTCGAGAATGAAGAACTGGAAAGATCGTTGAGGGAAGCTCAAAAACTATACGATCAGTTTAAGAACTAGTAATGGCATTTCTTCCGGCAGCCAATAAAATCATATGAAACCGGGTCAAAAAATCGGTCTCTTTTTCGGCTCGTTTAACCCCATCCACATGGGGCACATGATTATTGCAAACATCATGGCCGAAAACACGGACTTAAACAAAGTGTGGTTCGTAGTGTCGCCGCAAAATCCTTTTAAGAAATCCAAAGGTCTTCTTCATGAATTTGATCGCTATGATATGGTGAAGGCCGCCATCGCTGACAATTATAAGTTGGAAGTTTCGGATGTCGAATTTCACCTTCCAAGACCAAGCTACACCATCGATACACTCGCAGTAATCTCAGAGAAAAAACCCCAACACACTTTTAAAGTACTGATTGGAGAAGATAATCTGATCAACTTCGAAAAATGGAAAAACCATGATCAGATACTGAATCAATACGGCTTGTATGTTTACCCGCGACCCAACATAACTAAATCTGAAATCCTAAGTCATGGCAATGTTAAAATGGTAGAGGCTCCCTTACTTGATATTTCCGCCACCTATATCCGCCAATGCATCAAAAGCAATAAGTCCGTGCGTTATCTCGTTCCAGAGCAGGTGGAGCAGATGATCCGTATGCGCAATTTTTACAAGTAAATTCCGGAAATGGCAACCACATCGGCTTGCTTTGCGTCTTTGCATGGAATGAATAAGTTTCTTTGTGTCGCTGCTTTGGTTGCAGTTTGCGTTTCAGTCCAGGCGGGAGGTGTTCGTGGCCTGATCAAAGGGGATGATGGCGTACCCCTGGCTTACGCCACCATCTACGTCAAACAAACGGGATCTGGCGCTGTGAGCGACCCGGAAGGCCACTATGAAATTACCCTTGCTACAGGTCACTATGACCTTGTTTTTCACTACCTCGGCTTTGAAACTCAGAGCCGGTCGGTGGATATTGCCAGTGCTTGGGTTGACATCAATATCACGCTAAAGACGCAAGTCATCCAATTACAATCAGTAATCGTAAGAGCTGGCAAGGAAGACCCGGCCTACACGATCATGCGCAAGGCTATCGCCAAAGCAAAATATCACACCCAACAAATTGACAGCTATACCGCCAAAGTTTATATCAAGGGTAAGGGACAATTAAAGGACTACCCCTGGTTGGCCAAGAAAGCCCTCGAGAAAGAAGGCATCACCAAGGACCGCGTTTTTATCTCCGAATCGGTGAGCGAAATAAAATACACAAGGCCCAACAAGTTTGAGGAGAAAGTGATCGCTGTTTATACGAACGGAAACAATCGCAACACATCTCCCAACGCCTATGTTTTTGGCAGTTTGTATGAACCTGAAATAGCAGAGACGGTGTCGCCTCTTTCACCAAAATCCTTTTCCTATTATCGCTTTGAATATTTGGGTTCATTCAAAGATCGTACTTATGAGATCAGTAAAATAAAAATAACCCCACGATCCAAAGGAGATAATGTTTTTGACGGAATCATCTATATCGTGGAGGACTGGTGGAGCATTCACAGTGCCGACCTCAATGCGACTAAAATGGGAATTAAAGTTAATGTGAAACAAATTTATAATCCGATCGATGACAAAGCCTGGTTGCCTGTCTCTCAGAAATTCTTTGTGGATGGAAAAGTTTTTGGATTTGAATTCGTGGCGGACTATCTGGCCACCGTGAAAGACTATAAAATCAAACTCAACCCTGCATTACCACTTGAAATGACGGTCATTGATGAAACCGTGGAGAAAGAACAAGCCAAACAAGTAGAGAAAAAATTCAGTAAGAAGAACCAGCAACTTCAGCAAAGACTGGAATCCGGGAAGGATGTAACACGCAAGGAGTTAAACCAGTTAGTGAAGGAGTACGAAAAGGCGGAGCAGAAGGAACAGAAAGCACCTGAAGTGATTGAAGAAACCACCTACAAAGTAGATTCTTTGGCGTATAAAAAGGATTCCACTTTCTGGACAGAAATAAGACCTTCTAAATTGACCAAAGAAGAAGAGCGGGGTTATCTTGTAGCCGACAGCATCTCCAAAGAACAAAAAAAGAAGGAAGAGGGTGATTCTTTAAAGCCTTCCAAAAGCAAAGGTTTTCAACCCTGGGACCTCTTGACGGGAGATCGATACAAACTTTCCAAGACAGAGAATTTTCAGATCCATACTCCCTGGGGGGGCTTCAACACGGTGGAAGGCCTGAACCTCATCTACCGTGTGAGTTATTATAAGCGCTGGGTCAAACGCGATTCGCTTAACCCGGACAACCGCCCGAAAGTGTCTAGACTGGAGATTACTCCTGTGGGCCGTTATGCTTTTTCAAGGAATACCTACTCCGGGATATTGCGTGTTGACTACCGGACTCAGAAAAGGAGAATAACGATGGAGGGTGGAAAATACATCCAGCAGTATAATCATGACGAGCCAATACATCCTCTGGTCAATACCTTCACCACTCTTTTTCTGGAGAGAAACCTCATGAAATTATATGAGCGAAATTTCATTGACCTCAAGTGGAGAGAGCAGGTGAATCAGTTCGTAACAGTCTATACGCAATGGACGTGGGCAAGACGGAGTGAGCTGTTCAACAGTTCTGATTATATACTGATCGACTATAAGGAAAAAACATATACACCCAACGCGCCTTTGAGCATGGAACTAAACGATACTGGCTTCCTGCC
>JAYVRH010000282.1:0-6181 GCA_043776495.1 Cyclobacteriaceae bacterium | reverse complement strand
TTGAGGAAGGGTTCTTCCGGCCGGAGATTAACCCGGATGTGCTGGCCAAGGCCCGGCTGGAACTTATTCAGCTAACCTTTAATGAAGATATATTTCCTTCCGCTCAGTACAACCTCGCAGAAGTAAACAGCCAACTCTTCGATCATTTTGTCTACGGACTTTTGACCGATAAGGGCCGCAAAGTGTATGAAAAATATAAACTTGAATCTAATAATCGTGAATTGACTCCCCAACCCTTATGAAACGACTTCATATTTTATTGATTGCATTGAGCCTTTCGTTCTATACGAAGGGACAATCGCTAAAACACAATTCTTTCACCCTTGATCAATGTATTCAATTTGCATTGGATAACTCGATTCGGGCAAAAAATGCTTTATTAGATCAAAAGATAGCTGCTGCAAAGGTCAATGAGACCATTGGCTTGGGTTTGCCCCAGATATCTGGTACAGCTTCGCTGGTTAATAATCCGCAGCTTCCACGTTTTTTCACCACGTGGACTGGCACTCCAGGATTTTCGGGTGATCTTAGTAATGTACCTGGAATAAAGCCAGGAGATGCAATTGCAGCAGCCAATTTTTTTCAGTTGAAAAACACTGGCTCAGCGAGCGTGACACTTAACCAGCTGATTTTTAACGGTTCCTACATTGTTGGTCTCAAAGCGGCCAGTACTTTTAAAGACCTATCAATAAAAACTACTGAGCAAACTCAACAAGATATTATTCATCAAGTGACTAAGGCCTTCTATGCTGTGTTGATCAATAAGGAACGCACGAAATTATTTGATAACAATCTCGGTAGGGTTGATTCGTTGCTTAAGAATACCATTGCATTGAATAAGAATGGTTTTGCAGAGAGTATTGACGTTGATCGGGTCAAAGTCACCTTAAACAATCTTCGTGCAGAGCGTGACAAGTTTACAAATTTAAATGAGCTCGGCTTGCAGCTTCTTAAATTTCAAATGAATTACTCACAAGATCAGCCGATTGACGTTGTGGGAAATATCGGTGATGTTCATGTTGACTCTAACATCGCACAACTCCAGGACGGATTTGACTATCGCAAACGGCCCGACTATAGAGTAATGGAAGTAAATTATCGACTCCAGCAATTGAATTTGAAAAATCAATACGCTGGAGCCGTTCCTGTGATCTCCGCGTTTGGCACCTTGGGCTATTCGACAGGATCCCCGGATTTTGCTGGGCTCTTCAAGACCAATTCCGCCATTGCAGATCAAGGTGGATTAGGACCCGATAAATGGTATAAGTTTTCTCAGCTGGGATTGAGTTTAAATGTTCCAATTTTCACAGGGCTCTCGCGCTCTTATCGTATTCAACAAGAAAAGTTAAAGTTGGTGCAGATGGAAAATACCTTCATTAATTTGAAGAATGCGATTGATTTTGAAATCGCGCAAGCGTCAATAAGCTTCGAAAATGCCATTTTAAGTTTGGCAGCTCAAAAAGAGAATCAAGACCTGGCTGGCAACGTAGCCCGTGTTACAAAGATTAAATATGAGCAGGGCGTTGGCTCCAGCTTTGAGGTGACAGATGCTGAAAATAGCCTCCGCACGGCCCAAACAAATTATTATTCAGCCTTATTCGATGCCATGGTGGCAAAGGTTGATCTCGATAAAGCCTACGGAAAGCTACTGCCTTCCAACTACGAGGAAAATAACTTAATCAACCCTGAAAAAAAATAAATACATGAAAACAAAATTTTACATTCATATTCTTGGCGCTGTTGTGATCGCCGGCTTGTTGGCCGCTTGCAGCGCAGCATCTCCTGAAACTGACAAGAAGGCGCAACTTCAAAAATTAAAGAGCCAACAGACTAAGCTATCGGCTGACATCCGTAAGCTGGAGGATGAGCTTGCCAAAGAGAACCCCGAAACAGTAACCGCCAAATCAAAAAATGTGGGCGTAGCCAATCTGGTCGCACAGCCGTTTGATTATTTTATACAAACACAAGGTTCTGTGGAGGCAATTGATAACATCATGATCAGTGCGAGGACCGCTGGAAATATTTCCCAGGTCTTTTCACGTGAAGGAGATGTGGTGACCAAAGGGCAAACGCTGGCGCAAATTGATAACTCCATTACGCAAAGGAGTATTGACGAATTGAAAGCTTCGCTTGATTTGGCGAAGACGGTTTATGAACGTCAGAAAAACCTTTGGAATCAAAAAATTGGGACCGAGGTTCAATACTTGCAGGCGAAAAATAATAGAGAGAGCCTCGAAAGACGCCTCGCTACACTCAACGAACAACTTGATATGAGTCGAATCAAATCCCCCATTGATGGTTCTGTTGATGAGGTAGCTTTGAAGATTGGCCAGAATGTGGCGCCCGGAATGCCCGCTTTCCGAGTCGTAAGTTTCGATAAACTAAAAATGAGGGCTGCTGTTTCTGAAGCTTATGTCACCTCTGTGAAGAAAGGCAACAAAGTGATTCTTACATTTCCTGACATCAACAAAGAGCTTGAGGCAACAGTGACTTTTGTTGGTAAGACCATCAACCAACTTTCGCGCACCTTCCCTGTTGAAGTAGCATTGCCCTCTTATGCTGACCTGCGACCCAACATGAGTGGCGTATTGAAAATTATATTTCAAACTGTGCCGGATGCATTGACCATTCCAGTCAATGTAGTTCAGGATATCAATGGAGAGAAAGTAGTTTACATCGCTGAATTGTCTGACGGAAAAATGGTGGCACGACGGAAAGTGGTGGAGATAGCAGGCATCTATGGAAATTTCGCACAAGTGGCAGGGTTAAAAGCAGGTGATAAAGTGATCAACGTGGGCTACCAGGGTTTGAACGATGGAGAATTGATCAAATTTTAAGCAGCAAGATCTAAGAACTGGCTTTCAACTTACAGCTTTTAACTAACTACTACCATGCAAGACACAGAAAAAGAGTTTAAGCCCACAAGCTGGGCAATTGATAATAAAGTCAGCATTTATGTGGCAACTGCCTTTATCTGTTTGGCGGGGATCATGACTTATATGAGCCTTCCAAAGGAAAATTTTCCGGAGGTTGTGTTTCCTCAAATTTTTGTGGCCACGGTCTATCCCGGTGCTTCACCCCTGGATATTGAAAACCTCATCACCAAGGAAATTGAAAAGGAAGTGAAGTCGATTTCCGGAGTTCGTAAAATCAAGAGCAGCTCTGTTCAGAGCTTTTCAAATGTGATTATCGAATTTGAAACCGACATCGATGTGGACGAAGCCAAACTGGAGGTGAAGGATGCTGTGGATCGGGCCAAGTCGAAACTTCCATCAGACTTAAAAAAGGACCCACAGGTGATTGACATCGACATTTCGGCACAACCGATCATGTTTGTTAATCTTTCCGGAGATTATGACCTGCAGTCACTGAAGAAATATGCAGACCAGATGCAGGATGCCATTGAAGGAATTCGGGAAATACGGCGTGTGGATATTGTTGGCGCCCTGACCCGCGAAATTCAAATCAACGTTGACATGTTTAAACTTGGGTCGGCCGGGGTAAGTCTGGATGATATCGCCAATACGGTTGGTGGGGAAAATGTGATTATTCCGGGTGGCCAGCTGTCCGTAGATGGCATGAAGCGATCTCTCACTGTGAATGGGGAATATGTTTCAGCCGATCAACTGGGCAATACCATTATAGGATCAACCAAAGGAGGGAAGTTATACTTAAAGGACATTGCCCAGGTTATCGACTCACATAAAGAGCAGGATAGCTATGCAAGACTCGATGGGAAGAACGTCATTACCCTCAATGTGGTGAAACGTGGTGGAGAAAACCTGATTATCGCCTCCGATCAGATCAATGAGATCGTAAAATACTATAAAGAGAATATTCTCCCACCGGGTGTTGAAGTGACGATTACCGGCGACCAATCCGAACGCACAAGGACGACACTGAAAGATCTTGTCAATACGATTATTATTGGCTTTATCCTGGTGACTTTAATCCTTATGTTTTTTATGGGTGCCACCAATGCCATTTTTGTGGGGTTATCCGTACCACTCTCAAGTTTCATTGCCTTTTTGGTTTTCCCTACACTTGGATATACCCTGAACATGATGACCCTATTTTCTTTCCTGCTCGCCTTGGGTATTGTGGTGGATGATGCGATTGTGGTGATTGAAAATACGCACCGTGTATTTGATAATGGTAAAGTTCCAATCCGCAAAGCTGCCAAGATCGCGGCAGGCGAAGTGTTTCTTCCAGTTTTATCTGGTACTCTGGTGGTGTTAGCGCCTTTTGTTCCTTTGGCGTTTTGGCCAGGGGTGATTGGTAAGTTCATGGTCTATTTGCCCATCACATTGATTGTAACACTACTGGCGTCTTTGCTCGTTGCCTATATAATTAATCCTGTATTTGCCGCTGATTTCATGACTGTCCACGAACATGATCATGATAGCAAATCCAAATTTACACGTGGCTTTAAGATCACCGCTGTGGTGTTTGGATCGCTTGCTTTGATGTCCTATGTTGTGGGTTGGTTCGGCATGGGAAATTTTGCAGTATTTATGTTTGGAATCTACTCCTTTCACCATTTCTACCTCAGTCGTGTGATTTCTAACTTTCAAACCAGTTTCTGGCCACGCATCCAGGGTGGATATAAGAATCTCTTGAACTACTTATTGAAAAAGTACCGGCCTATATGGGTTGTGATGGGAGTCATTGTTCTGTTCGTATTCTCGATTGCATTTACAATTGCCCGCAAACCTCCGGTTGTATTTTTTCCTGCCGGAGAACCAAATTTTATTTACGCATATGTCACGATGCCCATTGGTACTGATCAGCGTGTGACGGATTCAATTACCAATATTGTGGAAGGACGTGTGATTGGTGTGGTAGGCAAGGACAATCCAATCGTTGAATCCATTATTACGAACGTAGCCATCGGTGCGTCTCAGGATCCATTTGCTGGTTCTAATGCTCAGCCTCATCTTGGAAAAGTGGGGGTCGCCTTTGTGAGATTTGAAAATCGCAACGGCAAATCCACCAGCGAGTACCTGGATAAGATACGGGAGGCTGTCAAAGGAATCAGGGGAGCCGAAATCTCTGTAGGGAAAGATGCCAATGGTCCGCCAACCGGGAAACCTGTGAACATAGAAATTGCCGCTGAAGATTTTGATGTATTGGTGAAAACCGCCAACCGTGCCAAGCGATTCCTTGACTCTTTGCAGGTGCCAGGAGTAGAGGAACTTAATTCTGATTTTCAAAGCGATAAGCCAGAGATCATCGTTTCGATTGACCGTGAGAAGGCCAACAGGGAAGGAATTTCCACGGCACAAATTGGGATGGCACTTAATACAGCCATTAACGGCAGGGAGGTTTCAAAATTCCGCGACACCAATGATGATTACGAAATCACGCTTCGGATCGAAGAGAATTTAAGAAATGATATCAACACGCTGATGAATTTGCCGCTTACCTACCGTGATATGGCATCCGGTGGGGCCGTTCGGCAAGTACCGATGTCAGCGGTCGCTAAAATTGAATATTCCAATAGTTATGCTGGCATCCGAAGAATTGATCAAAAGCGTGTGATTACACTGTCGTCGAATGTATTGGGAGGATTTAATCCCAATGACGTTGTGGCTGAGATCAGAGGCAGACTTGCAACGCTCAACATGCCAGATGGTGTCACCATCAAAATGACTGGAGAGCAGGAGGATCAGGCCGAAACATCAAATTTCCTTGGTGTTGCCTTCATGGTAGCTTTTGGTTTGATTTTTATGATCTTGGTGATTCAGTTCAACTCGACCAGCAAGCCATTGATTATTCTTTCGGAGATTGTTTTTAGTATCATCGGAGTGCTGATCGGCTTCTCCCTCTTCAAAATGGAGATTTCCATAGTGATGTCTGGTGTAGGTGTGATGGCCTTGGCAGGAATTGTGGTGCGCAACGGAATTCTTTTGGTGGAATTTACCGACTTGCTTCGTTCGCAGGGAATGGAATTGCGTGCGGCCATAGCAGAAGCTTCCAAAACACGTATGACCCCCGTCTTGCTGACTGCGATGGCGGCCACACTTGGTTTGATACCTTTGGCTGTGGGTTTGAATATCAATTTTGTGACGCTCTTTACGGAATTCAATCCACATATTTTCGTGGGTGGTGACAATGTTGCGTTCTGGGGACCGTTGTCGTGGACTATGATCTTCGGGTTGATCTTTGGTACCTTCCTCAC
>JAYVRH010000281.1:0-1927 GCA_043776495.1 Cyclobacteriaceae bacterium | reverse complement strand
CAAACCCCGGAGAGAAAATAATATAAGTTTAAGAAAAGTCGCTGCTTGTCCTTTACGTCCATACGCTAAATCAGAATGCAAATATCAGGGTTAATGTTTGATTATTTTAGCGAGCATGGGATTTAACATGTTAAAGTGAGTCGCTTAGTGACAATGACCTGACGTCACTTTAAACTTGCTGCAAAAGGTATGATAAAGTTTCGGCTGTCGGTACCTGGGTTGGACCCCGGATCGGGAATAGACGTTTGGAGTGAGGTGATTGGACCTTGCCGTTACGTTAATTCGATTTTCCTCCTTTACTTTCTTAATTTCACAGCATGATTTCCGGAAATATTAACATTTTACTTGCCGATGACGACAAAGATGACTGCATGTTTTTCAAAGAAGCGTTGGAAGAATTAGAACTCACCACACAACTCACCACCGTGTATGACGGAGAAAAGCTCATGAAACACCTAACGTCAGAAACCAACAAGCTTCCCGATGTTCTTTTTCTTGACCTCAACATGCCACGCAAAAATGGCCTCACCTGTTTAAAAGAAATAAAATGCAGCGAAAGTTTAAAATCACTTCCCGTTATTATTTTATCCACCTCTTATGACGAGCATATTGCCGATCAACTTTATGAAAACGGAGCACAGCATTTCATCTGCAAGCCCACTGATTTTTCACAACTCAAAAAAGTAATTCAGCAGGCGCTTGATCTTGTGGCAAAAGAAAATACACTGCAGCCTCCCAGAGCAAAATTTCTACTTAGCCCTTTAAAGTCAATCCCTCGTTGAGATGAAAGCAACTTCAACCAAAAAAAAATCCCCGGTTAAAGCAACAGTCAAAGAAAGTACTTTTCCGGTAGTGGCCATTGGCGCCTCGGCAGGGGGATTGGAAGCTATGATGGAGTTATTAAAATATCTCCCGGCCAACACGGGCATGGCTTTTATTTATGTGCAGCACCTAAGCCCTGACCACAAAAGCATGTTGACTGAAATTTTGTCTAAGAAGACAAGCATGATCGTGCAGGAGATTGATGACATGGATAAGATAAAGCCCAATAATATTTTCGTCATACCCTACAACAAAGGAATTGAAGTAACAGACGGACACATAAAATTAATACCACGATCAGAAAGCAGTGCGGCCATTTCTATTGACATACTTTTCTCATCACTTGCCCACGCACAAAAGGAACGAGTGATCGGAGTTATTCTTAGCGGCAGCGCAAGCGATGGAACAGTAGGTATGAAAGCCATCAAGCAGGAAGGTGGGTTAACTTTTGCGCAAGACGACACAGCAAAATTCACCAGCATGCCGCACTCAGCCATTGCGGCAGGAGCGGTAGATTTTATTTTGTCGCCAAAAGAAGTTGCACTTGAACTGGCGCGACTAAGCAAACATCCGCTCATCAAAACCATTGGAGTAAAAAACGGTGAAGAAAATTTAATTGATAATCGCAATCCCGATTTAAAAACCATTCTCAACCAATTACATAAAGTCACTGGTGTTGATTTTAGTGCCTATAAAATGAACACCATCAAGAGGCGCATCATACGCAGAATGTTGTTATATAAAATAACCGATCTCAAAGAGTATGCAAAACTTCTTTCGCAAAAGAAGCCTGCCCGAGTGGCTGATGACGTGCAGCGCGCCCGGATGAATCGTCCGGATGGGTCGGGCGGGGAAGAAATCGATATTCTTTACCAGGATTTATTGATTAACGTAACCAGTTTTTTTCGTGATACCGACACGCACAAATATTTAAAGGAAGCTCTTTTTCCTAAGTTGCTGAAAAGAAAAAAGACGGGAGAGTCGTTGCGTATATGGGTGCCTGCCTGTGCCACAGGCGAAGAAGCCTATTCCTTGGCAATGATACTGATTGAATTGGAGGGAAGCAAAACCAAGGGAATTCCTGTTCAGATTTTCGCCACCGACA
>JAYVRH010000280.1:0-6189 GCA_043776495.1 Cyclobacteriaceae bacterium | reverse complement strand
ATGGCCGAGCGTGTGTCGGCATACATGGGGTGCAACGGTTCAATGGCTAATTTCACTCCAGCTGCTTTTGCTTCAGGAAGGATGGCTGCGATGCCATCAAAAATTTGTTTTCTGGAGTCTTCCAATGACTGAGTTGGATCAGCGCCACAAACCAGTACGATCATGGGGGCTCCCAATTGTGCAGCTTCTTCAATTGCCTTCTTATTGTCATCAATGGCGACCTTTCTTTTAGCCGGATCTTTTGCCGGAAAAAATCCTCCACGGCAGAGAGAGACAATGCTTAACCCAGCATCTCTTATCAACACCCCTGTTTGCTTGATATTTCGACCCTCTAACGTATCACGCCAAACAGTAATTCCTTTCACACCTGCTTTTGAAAAATGATTGACAGCAGTCTCAATGCTCCACGGCTTGGTGGTTATGGTGTGAATGCACAATTGTGAAAGATCGGTTAATGGCTTTGCACTCATTGCACACAATTGAAGAAAGTATAATATTTTTCATCTTGAATGATTCTTTTCAGATACAAACAAACTTCACGGGCATGGTAGTCGCCCCACATGCTGGATTCACCATTGGGAATTTTACTGCCTTTAGGAATATAATCCCAGCCATTTGGCCGATGATAGATCGAGTGAAGAATCAATCCCTGATGAGAAGAATTTGTGCTTAGGTATGGTTCATCCAAAAGAGTATGCAAAATCGTGAGTCCTGCCTGCCAGTATGGTTGCCCCGCTTTGTCATTTTTGGATTGCAGAAATTTTCCAAGACGCAAAAGGCCCTGTGCCGCAATCGCTGCCGCCGAACTGTCTACAGGCTCAAACTCATTGAATGGATCGGCTGGTTTATTTAAGTAGTCCTTCACTTTGTAAAGCTGTGGCGCTCCGGTATCCCAATATGGAATGCCATCAATGGGTGTGTGTTCAAGATAGAAATCGCAGGTGGCCTTTGCAGCTTTCAGCATAAAGGCTGTGAGAGATTCTTTCCCGCCATAACTAGTTAGAGCTTTGGCAGCTTCACCATCCAGCCATTCGAGTTCTTCGGCAAATCCACACATGGCCCAGGCAAGACCTCGTGTCCAGGTGGTGAACCCTGTATATCCTTGTTGTGAATTGGGACAGCGGAAGTTTCCATCTTTCACATTGAAGATACTCTCATGGGCTGTCCGACCTCGAAGGTCATAGGAGTCGCGACCTTCTCCATAATATATAGAGTAATCAGCTGTCGCGCGCATGTGCTGCAGAGCCCTTTCCAGCAGATCGATCTTGCCATCGCCCTCGGCTTGAAAAACATGACCGAGTTTATGACTGACGACAAGGGCGCGGCACGAACGGATGGTATCGACAAACAAGGAGTGAGCACCATTGAAAGAGTGTATAAATCCTCCACTCTTGATGGTGGTCCACCGGCTTGCTTGAACGGCCCCTGATATTTTCAGCGCCAATTCATAAAAGTTCTTCTCCCACTCATTGAAAGGAATTTTACCCTCCTTCATGAGGCGGAGTAAATTGCCATAGGTGCTTACATTATTAAAGCCATGGTCGTGGACACCGATGTGGCTCACATGAGGAGCCATGACTTCCACTGTTTTGTTTCGGCCGGATTCTAAATAACTTTTTTCTCCGGTTGCATCATATTGCAAAATGGCTGATCCGTATTGGAAGCCCTGGGTCCATTCAGTCCATCCGCGTGTTGAATATTTTCCCGCTACCGTAAATACGGGTGACCCTTTCTGAGCGTCATAGCTCTTTTCGATCAGGTTTATCTTTTCTCCGGACAAGGTCCAGAAACGTTCCAGTTTGACGGTGAGGTCTGAAGGTCTTATGTCCGAGTTGATTTTAATCATTGCCTGATATCCTAAAGAAATAAAATAAATATAGCATTATATACAATACGGTAATGACGAAAAAATCCAGCCTTTCCCTTAGCGGTTGTAAGGGTTTGTGAGCGTGGTATGAGTCTTAACATTTGTAAGCGAAATGCCAGCACAGCAATTAAAGAAGACGGTTCCTGAACTTCAGAGGAAGCACTATCCAGTGAAAATCCTGCAATTTGGCAGCGGAAATTTTTTGCGGGGATTTGCTGATTGGATGGTGCAAGTGGCCAACGAAAAGACAGGATTTAATGCGGGGATTTCGGTTGTTCAAAGTATTTCCAATAGCAAGACTTTACATCAGCAAGAGGGTGTTTATACGGTTGTTCTAAAAGGAATTCGCGAGGAGGAATTTGTAAGCCAACAGTATAAAATCGATGTGATACAAAGAGTGGTGAACCCTGGCGATGATTTTGAGTCATTCTTGAACGAAGCCCTTAACCCGGACCTACAGTTTATTATCTCTAACACCATGGAGGCGGGAATTGAGTTTTCGCCACAAGACACAGCCGTCACTACCATCGCTGCTACTTTTCCAGGGAGACTTACGCAATTGTTGTACCGTCGATTTCAACATAAACTTGACAATAGTTTATTGGTACTCCCTACCGAACTGATTGAACAAAACGGAACCATACTCAAGGCCTGCATCCAAAAGTATTCCACCCACTGGCACTTGCCGCCAGAGTTTAACACATGGCTAAATACCCGTGTTACATTTTGCAATACCCTTGTAGACCGCATCGTCTCTGGGTTTCCGAGAAAGTCAAAAGAGTTATTATATATCGAACTTGGTTATGCAGACGAATTGGTGGTGGAGGGAGAGTTGTTTCATTTGTGGGCAATAGAAGGACCCCGCTGGATTGAGGAGGTACTGCCATTCAAAAAAGCAGGACTAAACATAATTTATACCCATGATCTGGCACCCTATTGGTTGCGAAAAGTTCGAATATTGAATGGAGCCCACACGTGTATGGCCTGTGTAGGATACCTGGCCGGTTTACAAACCGTTCGCGAAGCCATTGATCATCCTGTGATCGGGAGTTATGTCAAGCGCATGATTTACGATGACATCATCCCGCACATACCCGGCGACCTGTTGGAATTGGAGCGATATGCGGAGGAAGTCATCAATCGCTTTCGCAATCCCGCGATTGATCATCAGTTGCTTTCCATCAGCCTCAACAGCTTTTCTAAATTTAGCATGCGGGTATTACCCTCCATGCTGGCCCAGGTTGACAGAAATGGGTTGGTACATGAACGACTCGCCTATGCTTTGGCGGCCTTGTTGCTTTTTTACCGCGGGCTGAAAGAGGAAAAAGAAATCCCTTTAAAGGACAATGAACAGGTGATTTTGTTTATGAGAAAAGTTTGGGAAGATGGAAGCCATTCGAAAAAAGGGATGGAGGAACTTTGCCGGAGAGTATTGGCCCATCAGGAATGGTGGGGAAATGGCCTGAGCGATATTCCCCACCTGGTGGAGCGAACCGCGCATTATTTGTATGCAATCGATCAACTAGGGATTATTGAGAGTTTGAAGGAGCTAGAAAAGAACTGCAGAAGTTAATAGGGGCAAGACAAGTTGGTGTATGTTAACTTATGATATTAATAGTAGGCAGTAAGCAAATTGCAATAGGCAAAGCGTTGCCAACTGTCCCGATGGCTATCGGGATGCCTACTGCCTACTTCAGGTTCTGCATGCGACAGCACAGTCTTAACTTCAAATTCAAATTATTTGTTAATCCACCATTTGGCCCATTACACAATCCGGTTCGTAGAATCCCGCACCACCAACCTGCTTTTTATCAGTCTCTTTTCCTGAAGGATTTCACCTTTAATAATCTGCTTTAACAGAATTTCAGTGGCGGCAGCACCCATCTCAAAGGCGGGATGGTCAATGCTGCTCAGTGACGGTTCTACAAACCTGCAGATTGTTTCGTTGTTAAAGCCGAGCACTGCTACGTCCTTGGGAATGTTCAAACCTCGTTTTTTTAGAATATGCATCATCTCAATTGCAGCCATATCATTAATGGCAAATATTCCGTCGGGCTTTTGTGGTAGATTGAAAAGGTGGCGCATATACTCCTCTACTTCATTGTTTTTGTAATGAGCCGCCACAATGAGTGACTTAGAGACAGTGATGTTGTGTTTTTTCAATGCTCCCAGGTAACCTTCCAAACGGTTGCGGCTGTTGTACAAATGTTGAGGGCCGGCAATGAAAGCAATTCTCTTGCAACCCTGGTTCAGCAAATGTTCTGTGCCCAGAAAACTAATGTCATAATTGTCAGAGTAAACTTGTGAAGCACTGAGCTCCTCTACAATTCGGTCGAAGAAAACAAGGGGTACCTCTTTGTCGATGGCATATTGCAAATGATCATGCCGGTCAGTCTCACGGGAAACAGAAATCAGCAAGCCGTCAACTTTGCTGGCCATCAGTGTTTGTAAGTTGTTTCGTTCAAGAGCAAGCGATTCATTCGATTGGCAGATCATCACATTATAGCCTGCCCGGTTCGCCACTTCCTGAATGCCGCCAATGGCCTTAGCAAAAAAACGGTTTACTGTTTCTGGTATGACCACACCGATCGTGTTGGTGCGCTTTTGTTTTAGATGCTGGGCCAGCACGTTTGGATGGTAGTCGATTTGTGCAGCCAATTCCCTGACTTTGCGGGCCGTTTCAGGGTTCACATCAAAGTGGTCATTGAGTGCCCTGGAGACCGTAGATTTTGAAATCCCCAGAATGTGAGCAATGTCTCTTATCGTAGATGCGCTCTTCGACATATTCTATTTTGACGTCAATTCTCGAAGGTAAATAAAATTCCGGGACCGTTCCCGGGACGGATACCGCTAAAAAATGAAGCCGTAGCCTGTTTTTTTGATGGTAAAGGAGGTAACCTTAGTATAATAAATACAATCGATTGCATAATGAGGACAACTTTACCCTTGGCAAAACCTGAAAAAACCTACTCTCGGGTACAGCATGCTAAGGAAAATCAGGCTGTTGTCGATATCGATGGATTGCTTTGGAGGGTACTCCAACATGACGATTATAGTGCTTTTGAGAAGCTATTCATTTTCTATTACAACCCCCTTCGCAACTTTTGCAAAAAGCTAGTGCACATCAATGAAGTCGCTGAAGAGCTTGTGAGCGAGGTCTTTTTTAAAATATGGAGCAACCGAAAGCGCATTGTCATTTCAAGTTCGCCAAAATCTTATTTGTACGCTGCAGTCCGCAATATTTCATTTGACCATCTAAGAAAGGAAAAACGATCATTATGGGCCAATTTGGAAGAAGCAGCAGCCATACCATGTGACTACTTTGACGCGCAACGACATTCAGAATTTCAAGAGCTGGAAGGCAGAATTGAAAAGGCAGTGTCACATTTGCCAAAGCAATGCAAGCTGGTGTTTCAGCTAAGCCGGGACCATGGAATGAAATACAACGAGATTGCTGAGCAACTCCAATTGAGTGTCAAAACGATAGAAACACAAATGGGGCGAGCCCTTAAATCATTACGACTTAGCTTAAAAAATGAGTAAATACCACTTTTGGGGTGTAGGGGAGGAATGTGTCTTGGGACGTCCTAGCATATGGTATGTTGGAGTCTGGAGATGCGCTAATGAGAAAATGAATAAATATTTATATAACTTGAACTAAGAGTAGCCAACCCTAATCCCTAAACCAACCCTAATCCTTTTACTATGCATAAAATTTTATCTGGCTTAAAGAGGATCCGTCAGCGCATCAGGCTCGGATTCTTGTTTGTAGTGTTTTGTACTGGCCCCGTGTGGGCAGCAGGCATTGAAACAAATCCTGAATTTCAGGAGCATATTGTGGCAGGAAAAATAATTTCTGTTGAAGACAATCAAGGAGTACCTGGAGTGAATATCATTATTAAAGGTACTTCGCAAGGAACGGTGAGCGATGCCAATGGCAAGTATTCAATTAATGTGCCATCGTCAGAATCTGTCTTGGTCTTTAGTTCTATTGGCTTTACCACCTCCGAGATGGTAGTAGGGTCACAGTCCACAATCGACATTACCCTTGCGATGGATGTCACTTCCTTATCTGAGGTAATCGTAACTGGATACGGCACTCAGGAAAAGAGGGATGTCACAGCTTCAATTTCATCCATCAAAGGTGACGCTCTTGTTCGAATTGCCAATCCCAATACATTGGAAGCGATGAAAGGTCAAATCGCTGGGGTCGATGTACTCCAGTCAAACGGACGCCCTGGCGCAAATCCGACCGTTACCATACGTGGTCGCAGATCCATCAATGCATCCAATGATCCTTTGTTTGTGATCGATGGCGTGCC
>JAYVRH010000279.1:0-6190 GCA_043776495.1 Cyclobacteriaceae bacterium | reverse complement strand
ACAAAACGGAAAGGCCCTACACAATTGGTGGTGTGATAGAAGATTTCAAATCTATCTCGCATATTCAATACGATTTCTTGATTGGTACAGAAGGCCTTGAGTTCTGGAAAGGCGAACAAACCGACTGGGGCGCGAGCAATTACCCTACTTATATTATGGTTGCAGAGGGAACGAATATCTCCGCTTTAGAATCAAAACTTTCCAAAGGAATCTTAGAAAATTATTTCATTCCAATGATGGCACGAGGCGGTGCACCAATTGCCAATATCAAAAAAAATCTCCAGGAGAAAGGCGCTCATCTTGAACTGCAGCCCATTTCTGACATTCATCTTTTTTCTCAGGGCGTTAATGATAGTCTGGTTCATGGCGACATCCGAATGGTGTGGCTGTTTGGCGCCATTGCCGCGTTCATTCTGCTGATTGCGATAATCAACTTCATCAACCTGTCCACCGCGAAATCTGCCAACCGGGCTAAAGAAGTTGGGCTGAGAAAAGTGGTGGGATCAACCCGCGCAAATTTGATAGGCCAGTTTTTGAGTGAATCGGTCTTATTCAGTGTAGTCTCATTTGTTCTGGGAGTCACCATCGCGGCATTCATCATTCCTTATTTCAGTTTGATCGCAGGAAAATCCATTTCATTTCCATGGACGGATTTGTCTATGCTTCCATCACTGTTGGGGCTCGCCATGCTCGTGGGTGTACTGGCAGGAATTTACCCGTCCTTTTATTTGTCAGCCTTCAAACCGATTGAAGTATTAAAAGGCAACCTCATGCGTGGCACCAAAAGCTCGCCCGTTCGAAATACATTGGTGGTCTTTCAGTTCACGGCATCTATTATCCTCATTATCGGGACCATCGTGATTTACCGGCAAATGAATTTTATTCTGAACACACCATTAGGTTACGATAAAGAACAAGTGCTGTTGATTCAAGGTACAAATACGTTGGGCAAACAGATTGTGTCGTTTGCCGATGAACTGCGTGCGTTGCCGCAGGTAGCAGAGGTAACTACTGGAGACTACCTTCCTGTGCGTGGTTCCAAGCGAAATGGCAACAACTTTGTCAACGAAGACAGGAAAAATATCGATCCAGATGTTTCATCACAGTTCTGGAGGATAGATCCCACATATCTTCAAACACTGGGAATCAAATTGGTGGAAGGAAGAAACTTTGACCGCTACATGGCATCGGATTCTTCGGCTATCATCATCAATCAACAAATGGCGAAGGAACTGGGCGGCAAAATGATTGGCAAACGAATTACCAACTATGCCGGCTTATGGACGGTGATTGGCGTGGTAGAAGATTTTCATTATGAATCGTTGCGCGAGAACATTAAGCCCCTTGGACTGGTACTTGGTTTCGAATCCTCCGTGTTGGCCGTTAAGCTGAATTCAGAAAACATGAGCGAGAGCATTCAATCACTCACCCATGTGTGGAATAGGTTTGCTCCGCAGCAACCTATTCGGTATACTTTTCTCGATGAACGATATGAAGCCATGTATGCAGATGTGCAGCGCATGGGTAAAATCTTTACCAGTTTTGCCGTCCTTGCAATTGTAGTGGCATGCCTCGGCTTATTTGCGTTGTCTGCTTTTATGGTGGAGCAGCGCAGCAAGGAAATCAGCGTGCGGCTGATATTAGGTGCCAGTGTAAACAGTGTGTTTCAGTTGCTCACCTGGAACTTCGTGAAGCTGGTGCTGATCGCCTTTTTCATTGCCGCACCAACGGCCTGGTATCTGATGAACAAATGGTTGCAGGACTACGCCTACAAAATTGAAATCAGTTGGGACATTCTTATACTGTCGGGTATAGGGGCCTTGCTTATTGCATTGTTTACCATTAGTTATCAATCCATTAAAATCGCTCTGGCGAACCCGGTTAAAAGTCTTAGGAGCGAATAGGCCATTGACAATATGATCAAGGCATCAAGAAGCAAGCCCGTGGATTCATTGAAAATGAATTAGAATTTATTGGTTAACCCTATCAATAAATT
Organism: Cyclobacteriaceae bacterium; assembly: GCA_043776495.1. Classification (GTDB taxonomy): domain Bacteria; phylum Bacteroidota; class Bacteroidia; order Cytophagales; family Cyclobacteriaceae; genus ELB16-189. Next base: position 4,194 of record JAYVRH010000279.1, on the reverse strand, counting down.
AAGCTGCGCTCTGCCAATAGCCAATAGCCAAAACCCAATAGCCTTTTTAAGGCCACTTTGACATAATTTACCATTTGGCAAAATTCTTGTCATTTTTGCAGTTGTTTAAATAGTTATGACTGACAATACGATGCCCTTTGAGCCGGAATTGGGGAAACATGAAGATTTTGAGACGGAAATGCCCCCCATGCAGCAGCCGGAGCCGGAAATCAAAGAAGAAAAGAAAGCTGAAACTGACCCTCTGAAAAAACTACAGGACGAATTGGCAGAGGCCAAAGACAAGTATGTACGACTCTATGCGGAGTTTGAAAACCACCGCCGACGCAGTGCAAAGGAAAAACTGGAGATGATCCAGGGCGCTAATGAGCAGTTGCTGAAGGTCCTGCTTCCAGTAGTGGATGACTTTGAACGGGGTGAGAAATCATTTAAAGACAAAAGCGACAAGGAAGCAGAAGGCTTTTTTCTGATTCAGAATAAATTCAAAAAAATCCTGGAACTATATGGTGTGAAGGCAATGGACCTGGCCAAAGGATCTGAATTCAACCCGGATCTTCACGAAGCCATTACCCAAGTGCCCGCAGCAGAAAACTTAAAAGGAAAAGTGGTGGATGTGGTGGAGAAAGGTTACTTACTCAATGATAGAGTGATCCGCTTCGCTAAAGTTGTAACAGGTAGTTAATTCACGAGATCATTACAGACGCACCTCAATACTAATCCATGGCCAAAAGAGACTTTTACGAAATACTAGGCGTCAGTAAATCAGCTACTGCAGAGGAAATAAAAAAGGCGTATCGCAAAGTAGCCATTCAATTTCACCCTGATAAAAATCCTGGCAACAAAGAGTCAGAAGAAAAATTCAAAGAAGCAGCCGAGGCGTATGAGGTATTGAGCGATGCCGACAAAAAAGCGCATTATGATCGATTTGGTCACAGTCGCCCTGGTAGTGGTGGCAACGGAGGAGGCCACATGAACATGGAAGATATCTTCAGTCAGTTCGGAGATATTTTCGGTGGCGGCGGCGGCAGCCCTTTCGATAGCTTCTTTGGAGGCGGCTCGCGTGGCGGTCAAAGAAAAGGATCCAACCTTCGCATCAAGCTCAAACTCACACTGGAGGAAATTGCAAATGGTGTGGAGAAAAAAATCAAGGTGAACCGCCTTGTCCGTGCTGAGGGTGTCACCTTCAAAACATGCACCACATGCCAGGGCAATGGACAAGTAAGAAAAGTAGTGAACACCATGTTGGGTCAGATGGTATCTGCTACAACATGCCCGGCCTGTGGTGGAGCGGGTCAGATAATTGATAAACGTCCCTCAGGTGTTGATAGCTCTGGCCTTACCTCCAAAGAGGATTTGATCTCTATAAAAATCCCTGCCGGTGTTGCCGATGGCATGCAACTTTCCATGGGAGGAAAGGGCAATGAAGCACCAGGAAGTGGTGTTCCGGGGGATCTTCTTATTCTTGTTGAGGAACAAGAAGACAAGGAGCTAAAGCGCGATGGCAACAATTTGGTCTTCGATCTGCATGTGAGCTTTGTCGATGCTGCCCTTGGCACAAGTGTAGAGGTCCCGGCGGTAGGCGGGAAAGTGAGAATCAAAATTGACCCAGGCACCCAGAGTGGGAAGATTCTCAGGCTCCGTGGCAAGGGCCTGAAAGACATCAACGGCTATGGCGTGGGTGACCAACTCATTTATGTAAATGTATGGACGCCTAAAAAGCTGAGTGCCGAAGAAAAGGTCGCGCTTGAACATTTCCGTCATGCTGCAAACTTCCAACCTCATCCTGATAGCTCCGAAAAAGGCTTTTTTGAGCGAATGAAGGAGTATTTCAACCAAGAGTAAAAAAACTGAATTCAGGCCACTGATTTAGTCAACCTTTAATATCCCTGCCCGTTTATGACCTATTACGGGTGATTCTTAACATTTTGTTAACTGTTTGTTCACCTGGTTTAACCTAAGCGATGTGGTATTCGTAAAAACAGGCATGGCAAAGAGATTGGTGTTGGCATTCGTGGGGGTGATCTGTGCCGGTGTTGTGGTAGGCCAAATGAAAAAGCAGTTTACGGTCGACGATCAAGAGGCATGTCTGACCGTGGATCTTTGCCTGAAGGCCAAGACCGGCAATTGTTTTATCCGCCCTGGTCAATCTTCCGAACTGCTCTCCATCTACAGCAATCAAGACCTGGAAGAATTTGCCCACACGTTCAGCAATGAAATCAAGGGTGCAGTTTGCTTTGTGAAACTTGCGCTTGAGGAGCAAGGCCAGCGTGGAGTGAGCCAGAAAATTTCTTATCAGGTATTCGGCGGTGAAGAAAAAACATCTGATCAATTTTGGAAAGTTTACCTCACAGACGAAAAACCTTATTCTCTTGACCTTGACTATGGATTGGGGAATGCGAATGTGGACCTTTCAGGGCTGTCCATTAAGAAATTGAAGATCAATACCGGCAGTGCGGATGTCAATGTATCCTACGCTTCCGGTGTTGAAAACAAGGTCGAGATGGACACCTTTTTTGTGAAGGTTGACCTGGGCTCTCTCAACGTAAGACAGCTTAATCTTTCACGCTCAAAAGTGGTCGTTGCGGAAGTTGGTTTTGGAAATATTTTCCTGGATTTCAGTAACAAACCAGAGCACATGCCAAAAGTAAAAGGAAGTGTTGGCGCAGGAAACATGGTGATTCTTCTACCCGATGAAAGTGTAGCCGTTATGGTGAAGATCAAAGACTCATGGCTGTGCAGTGTCAACCTATCCAGAAACCTGAAAAGGACCAACGAGAATACCTACTCCAACGCTGCCTATGTACATAATCCAAAGAATGCGCTTACTTTTGACCTGGATGTATCGATGGGGAAAATTGTCTTCAAGGAAAAATCAACTCATTGAAATATCCGGTAGTGAGCTTAGATTCATAATTTATCCATTGGCTTCTTAGGATTATCTTTTTGGTTTTGTTACTCATCTCTTAACATTTTTAATATATCGATAGTGGAAGCCCTCGTTGCCAAAGGCGTCACCAAGCGGTATGCAAACCATACTGCGCTCGATCAGGTGGATATCACTGTTCCTGAAAAATCAATTTTCGGATTGCTTGGCCCCAACGGAGCCGGCAAGACTACATTAATCAGGATCATCAATCAGATCATCAATGCTGACAGCGGCGAGATCATCATCTTCGGTCAAAAGCTCAGTACGAACCATATAGGCGTGATTGGTTATCTACCGGAAGAGCGTGGACTTTATAAGAAGATGAAGGTAGGTGAGCAACTTATCTACTTCGCCCAGTTGAAAGGGCTAAGTCGCAGCGAAGCCACGAAAAAAATCAAAGTCTGGCTCGAAAAATTTGAGATCAAAGAGTGGTGGAATAAGAAGGTTGAAGACCTCTCGAAGGGCATGGCACAGAAAGTTCAGTTTGTAAGCACCGTTATGCACGAACCAAAATTGCTTATTCTGGATGAGCCTTTTTCCGGATTTGACCCGGTAAACGCACAACTGATCACACAAGAGATCCTCCATCTAAAACAGAAGGGTTGTACCATTATCTTTTCAACCCATCGTATGGAAACCGTAGAGGATTTGTGTGATGATATTTTATTGATCAATAAGTCAAAAAAAATATTGGAGGGTACCAAAAAGCAGGTGAAAGCTCAGTTCAGGACCAATACATTTACGGTGGAGCACCGGGGAGCATTCGCTTTGAATGATGGCTTGTATGAACTCATCCGCCAGGAAAAGACAGAAGACGACTTTCATCATTCGCTCGTAAAAATGAAGGCAACCGGAAGCCCGAACCAACTGATCCATCACCTTACGCAGGTAACAGAAATATTCTCATTTTCTGAAAAAGTGCCTACCATGAGTGAAATTTTTATCACACTTGTAAAAGGAGAAAGCAATGAATAAGATTTGGCTGGTGATGCAGCGTGAGTTTCTTAGCCGCGTGCAAAAAAAATCTTTTTTGATAGCAACCATTTTACTGCCTCTGATTTTTCCTGCGATTATGGCCGTGCTGGTGTACGTTGCTCAACAGCAAAAGAAAAATGCCATAAAAGAATCGATTCTCTATATTGATGAAAGCGGTTATTTCCAGCCGGACACATCAAAATATATTTTCAAACCTTTTCAGGGAAATTTGGAAGACGCCAAGAAGGCATTCACCCTTGACGACAGTTTTGGTCTTCTGTATGCTCCCAAATTTA
>JAYVRH010000278.1:0-6201 GCA_043776495.1 Cyclobacteriaceae bacterium | reverse complement strand
CTACATTGATCTCATAAATATTTTCGTACCCTTCACCGGTACCCCTCAGACCGATCTGACCAATGCTATTGCTCCCACTCCTCACAATAACATTCCCTTTTGCTGCAAAAATGGAGATGGCAGTCTTGTTACGCATGGTGGCATTGAGAAATTTATACTCATTCAGCGTAGGTGTGGGTCTCCTAAAGTACTCCCACCACTTGTAAGGACCATTTCCTTCTGGAGCCCAAGGCATTTTACCCACGTAAATCACGCCCGTACCCAAAAAATCAAAACTTGACTTAATATTTTTCTCCAATGAGTCCACCAGTGTAAAGACGGCGATGATGGCAAATATTCCGACCGTGACGCCGAGTAATGAAAGAATTGTGCGTAGAACGTTGGATTTCAGCGCCTTCCATGCAAAGGCGAAGCTTTCGGCGATGAGTCGAATTACAAGCATTGAGCAAATAAACGCGAAATAACTGATTTCGGTTGTGGAAAACGGTCAATTAAAACAAATCCTTACTTTTGCACCTTATTAAAATTGGGCCCTGACCGACGAAGGGGCCAAAGCCCGTAAGCTTATGATATGTCCCACAGGTGTGCCTACCATTATTAATTACTTCGGACAACGATTAAAAATCAGCCAAACCGGCTCGTCGAATCAAAAGACTCAAAATGAAATTAACTTTTAAGCAATGAAATTATCTGGATTTAAGTTTGACCTTCCCAACAACCTGATTGCGCTTCACCCGTCAGAAAATCGCGATGATTCACGCCTGATGGTGATTCATAAAGACACTGGCAAGATCGAACATAAGGTCTTTAAAGATATCGTGAATTATTTTGATGAGGGGGATGTGTTTGTAGGAAATGACACCATGGTATTCCCTGCCCGGTTGTACGGCCGGAAAGAAAAGACCGGTGCAAAAATTGAAGTATTCCTCCTCCGCGAGTTGAATTCAGAGATGCATCTGTGGGATGTGCTCGTAGATCCTGCCCGAAAAATCCGCGTGGGCAACAAACTTTACTTTGGCGAAGGTGATCTCGTTGCTGAAGTCATTGATAATACGACATCACGAGGCCGTACGATACGCTTTCTATTTGAGGGTGACTCTGAAGCCTTTGACAAAGTAGTGGAGACCCTTGGTGAAACGCCGCTTCCAAAATACATCCGCCGCAAAATCGAGCCCGCAGACAAAGAAAGGTTCCAGACAATTTATGCGAAGAAAAAAGGTGCCGTCTCCGCGCCGACCGCTGGCCTGCACTTCACCAAGCAGTTGATGAAGCGGATGCAGTTGAAGGGCATTGAGATGACCTATGTCACTTTGCACATTGGCCTGGGTACCTTCAGGGCAGTGGACGTAGAAGATCTCACGAAACATAAAATGGATTCTGAAAATTTTATCGTTGGTACTGATGCTGTGAAGGCGGTTAATAAAGCACTCGACAATAAAAATAAAATATGTGCCATCGGCACTACCTCCATGAGGTCGTTGGAGACGGCAGTGTCAGCGAGCAACAGGTTGAAAGAGCGTGAAGGGTGGACCGACAAATTCATTTTCCCTCCGTATGAATTCAAGATTTGCAGTGCTCTGGTTACCAATTTTCATCAGCCGGAGTCGACGCTGCTTATGATGTCTTGTGCTTTTGGTGGCTATGATTTGACGATGCAGGCTTATGCTATGGCCAAAAAGGAGAAGTATAAGTTCTTAACCTACGGTGATGCAATGTTGATCATCTAACTAGGTGTCCGACATCTCAAAGATGTCCGACACCTAATCCGCTAATCGAAAAAGGTAAACAAAAAAGAAGATCCCCATTGGGTAGATGACGAGGTAAGCAGGCGAAGGTTTTAATATACCAAAAATCATTGTGACCGGCAGCAGAAGCAGAGTGATTCCTCCCGCAAATGTGCTCCACTTTTTTAGGTTGCCCACCGGTTGCTCATAGATTTTCAAAAGCCTGTAAATCAGGAAACCAACTGCAGCGGCATTGAGTACCAGGAGCAAAAATCGTAGCATGGGAATTATTTTTGGAAATTTACAAAATCAACTTTGAATCAGCCAGAACATGCGCTTATCGTAGCCGGTGGCAAAGGCACACGCATCAAGAGTGATCTGCCAAAGCAATTCATTGAGCTGAATGGCACGCCGGTCATTCTACATACGCTTCGGGCTTTTTATCGATATTCACCATCCTTGTCAATTGTTCTGGTCTTGCCCGAAGATGATTTTGGACAATGGGAGGACATTGCAGCACGGCATCGGTTCACAAAACCTGTCATACTCCAAAAGGGCGGTGACACCCGGTTCCAATCGGTGAAAAATGGTCTGGATAGAATTGATGGCCAAGGGCTAGTTGCCATCCACGATGGAGTTCGGCCACTCGTCAGCGAAGACATTATTGGTGCCTCCTTCCGCCTGGCGGCCATTCATAAGATCGCTGTGGCTGCAGTCCGTTTGAAAGAATCAATTCGGATCACGGATCAGGATCGTACTAAAGCAATGGACCGATCACGCTTTCGCCTGGTCCAAACACCGCAGACATTCGATCTGGAGTTAATTAAGAAAGCCTATCAGATCAAAGAAGACCCCACCCTAACTGACGATGCAAGTGTGGCGGAGCGTTCAGGGTATACCGTCTCATTATTTGAAGGAAGCTATGAAAACATTAAGATCACTACTGCCGAGGACTTGATCATAGCTGAAGCGCTTTTAAAAAGTAAAAGCTGACAATGCCAGCTTTTATTTATTCCCGAATGATCTACTTCAATATTCATCTTCGTTAAAGAAGAAGTCCTCCTTCGTTGGATAGTCTGGCCATATCTCTTCGATACTTTCGTAAGGCTGACCATCGTCTTCAAGTTCCTGAAGGTTTTCAACAACTTCCAATGGAGCGCCGGAGCGGATGGAAAAGTCTATTAATTCATCCTTGGTGGCTGGCCAGGGTGCGTCCTCGAGGTATGATGCCAATTCCAGTGTCCAGTACATAGCTACAATTCAATTTTCCGCAAAAATAGAATTAATTACTCCATAGTCAATAGTCAAGAACCGATAGTTTCAAAACCTAAAAAGTAACCTCTTTTTGGCCCATATGGGCCTATTTCGGCTATGGACTCTTCGGCAAAACAACCATATTTGCGATTCTAACAAAACCTTCATGGCCGACGAAAAAATTATCTTCTCGATGACGGGTGTCAACAAGATCTACCCACCGAGCAAACAAGTACTCAAGAACATTTACCTATCTTTTTTTTATGGTGCCAAGATTGGTGTCCTTGGCCTTAATGGCTCCGGAAAATCTTCGCTTTTGCGAATTATCGCCGGCATCGACAAAGAGTTTCAGGGTGAGGTTGTTTCAGATCAAAGTTTTACCGTAGGGCTGCTTGAGCAGGAGCCTCAGCTGGATAAAACGAAGACGGTGAAAGAAATTGTTGAAGAGGGGGTGAAAGAAATCATTGACCTTCTGAAAGAATTTGAAGCCGTCAATGAAAAATTTGCAGATCCCGAAGTGCTTGAGGATCCGGATAAAATGGAGAAGCTCATTGAGAAGCAAGGCGTTCTCCAGGAGAAACTGGATGCTGTTGGCGCGTGGGAGCTCGATCACAAGCTCGAACGTGCCATGGATGCGCTTCGGTGTCCTCCACCGGATGCAAAAGTAGAATACCTGTCTGGTGGTGAGAAGAGAAGAATTGCACTTTGCCGCCTATTACTTCAAGAACCAGATGTTCTCCTGCTGGACGAACCAACCAACCACCTCGATGCGGAATCGGTGCAGTGGCTTGAGGAGCATCTACGTCAATATAAAGGCACCATCATTGCAGTTACGCACGACCGCTATTTTCTTGACAACGTAGCCGGCTGGATCCTGGAACTTGACCGTGGGGAAGGAATTCCCTGGAAAGGAAATTATTCTTCCTGGCTAGATCAGAAGCAGAAACGATTAAAGCAAGAAGAAAAAACAGAATCGAAACGACAGAAAGCATTGGAGCGCGAGTTAGAATGGGTAAGAATGAATCCCAAGGGCAGGCAGGCCAAAGGAAAAGCGCGCCTTACTGCTTACGAAAAGCTGATTGGGCAAGAGGGTCGTGATAAAGAGGAAAAATTGGAGCTCTATATTCCACCGGGTCCACGACTTGGCAATAAAGTGATTGTAGCCGAAGGCGTATCGAAAGCATATGGAGATAAACTGCTGTACGAGAACCTGACCTTTTCATTACCCCCTGCTGGCATTATTGGCATCATTGGGCCGAATGGAGCAGGCAAGACAACACTTTTCAAGATGATCACCGGCTCGGAGAAACCCGATGCTGGAACATTTTCAGTAGGCGAAACGGTAAAGATCGCATACGTTGACCAGGAGCATGATGATCTGAAACCGGAGGACACCGTCTTTCAGGCGATCACAGGAGGGAATGACCTGATCATTATTGGCGGGAAGGAAATGAACTCTCGCGCTTATGTGAGCAAGTTCAATTTCAGCGGAACAGACCAGCAGAAAAAAGTGAAAGAACTTTCGGGTGGTATGCGCAACCGTGCCCATCTCGCCATCGCACTGAAACAAGGCGGAAATCTTTTGTTATTGGATGAACCCACCAACGATCTGGACATTAACACGCTCCGTTCATTGGAAGAAGCGCTCGATAATTTTGGTGGCTGCGCGGTCATCATCTCTCACGATCGTTGGTTCCTGGATCGTGTGTGCACGCACATCCTCGCCTTCGAGGGTGATTCTCAGATCTTTTGGTTTGAAGGAGGCTTTAGTGAATACGAAGAGAATAAAAAGAAACGGTTGGGCGATGATCAGCCGCACAGAATTAAGTATAAGAAGTTGGTGAAGTAAAAAATATACTATCGGATTTATCTTTCTGGTGTTGGCGGTATACTTTCTTTTTAAGAAGCCTTAAAAGTGTTAAAGTGTTAAAGTGTTAAAGTGTTTATGTTGGATCCTATTTAGCATTTAGCTCATAACATTTGACCTTGTTAAAGCGTCGCCATGTCGATCACAAACCTGTAGCGAACATCGCCTTTCAACATTCGTTCATATGCGCTGTTGATCTGCTGAATGGGAATAACTTCTACGTCCGACATGATATTATTTTTGGCGCAATAGTCGAGCATTTCCTGAGTTTCTTTGATCCCACCGATCATGGACCCTCCCAGCTTTCTACGTCCCGTGATGATGGAAAATGGATGCACTTCCATAGAACCAGGCGGAACCCCCACCAATACAAGCGTCCCGTCAATGCGCAGAAGGCCTAAGAAAGCATTCATATCATGCGGAGCCGAGACAGTGTCGACGATAAAATCAAAATATTTAGCCAGGGATTTCATCACCGATTCGTCGGTCGTGAGTGCAAAATGATGTGCGCCCAATCGCTTCGCGTCTGCTTCTTTGCTTCTTGAAGTGCTGAGCATTGTGACTTCCGAACCCAAGGATACCGCAAACTTCACAGCCATATGACCCAGGCCCCCCAATCCCATAACGCCTACCCGATGACCTTTGCCCATTTTCCAATGCATGATCGGCGAGTACGTGGTGATGCCGGCACATAGCAACGGGGCTACGCGGTCCAGTTTAAGTTGAGATGAAATTTTGAAAGTATACTGCTCGTCCATTACAATCTGTGAGGAGTAGCCACCATATGTAACGGTCTTACCATCCTTCTCATATCCATTATAGGTGCCGATCATTCCTTTGTCGCAGTATTGCTCAAGGCCTTGTTTGCAATGGGCACATTCACGGCAAGAGTCAACAAAGACACCCACACCCGCAGGGTCTCCGATCTTGAATCGGGTCACGGCACCGCCAATCTTACTGATGCGGCCCACGATTTCATGACCCGGAACCATCGGGAAGATCGAGCCACCCCACTCGTCACGAGCCTGATGGAGGTCGGAATGACAAACGCCACAATACAAAATATCAATCAAAACATCTTTAGGCCCTAATTCCCGACGTTCAAAACGGAAGGGTGACAAGGGAGTGGTGGGTGCTTGGGCAGCATAGCCTTTAACAGGGATCATGTGAGGATTTATTTTTTAGTTATAGATTAAAACCAAGAAACAACTAAGAAGTTTATGAAGCAATTTCATTCCGCAACGCATTCATCTTATTTCTTCCCCAGGCTGAGTCTTCCATCGTTCATGCATCCAGACCCATTGCTCCGGGTGTTCACGAATGACTTGTTCATTAAACCGGGTATAATTCTGAGTG
>JAYVRH010000277.1:0-1933 GCA_043776495.1 Cyclobacteriaceae bacterium | reverse complement strand
TAGAAAGAAGGGATGAATTGTTCACGCATACCTATTCAGGTGAAATAAGAAATGAATACTATCAATTTTTATTGGAGAAAACTGAGTTGGGAAAATCTTTGCCGGAAGAGCAAAAGAAACATTTGCAGGAAGCCGAATTTAATACAGCGTCCCTGGCCATTACAAAAAATACGTGCATTCAATTGGTAAGGCTAACTGACAAAGCATTTTCAGAAGAGGAAAATGATATACTAAAACGCTTTGTAAATGTATTTGAGCAGGGGTATGTTCGTTTTCTTGATCTTCAAAAAGCCGAAGGTCAGGCAAGGGAAGCAAAGATTGAAGCTGCTCTAGAAAAAGTTCGGGGCAAAGCTATGGCCATGCACAATTCCGATGATCTGGCAACGACCATACGAATATTTTACACTGAATTAGTAAAATTAAGTTCCGCAACAGTTAAACGGGTTGGTGCCGGAATGCTCTATAAAGAAAATTACATAGCCGATCTTACTACCGTAAGCAAGCCTGATAAAGGCGATCTGGTTGAGGTTCAGGGAAAACTCGATATGGCATCATATCCCATGTTTAAAGAGATCTATGAAAGCTGGCTTATTCAAAAAGAATGTCGGTATGTATTGCGGGGCAACCAGATCAAAGAATATTACCAGGTCATAAGGGGCCAGGTCGACATTCCTGATTTCCCTAAAGATGAAGTTCAATACTTTTATTTTCCGATTTTCATGGAGGGCTCATTTTATGTGGTTTCAGAAACTGAATTATCGGATGGGGAGTTGCAAGTCTTTCGCAGGTTTATATCTGTACTTAGTCTCACCTACAAACGTTACAAGGAATTAAGGGATGCAGAAGCCAGGGAGAGAGAAGCAATCCGCCAGGCATCACTCGATCGGGTGCGAGCGGAGATTGCTTCTATGCGCTCTACTAATGATTTAGAAAAAATTACGCCACTCATCTGGAGAGAGCTCACCACGCTGGGCATTCCTTTTGTGCGCTGCGGAGTATTCATCATGGACGATGAACAACAGCAACTCCACACTTTCCTTTCCACCCCCGATGGCAAAGCCATTGCTGCGTTTCACCTTCCCTACGGCACAAGCAATTTGGCCGAGGTCGAAGCTTATTGGCGAGAAAGGAAAATGTACATCGCACACTGGGGTAATACGGTATTTTCAACATTGGCCGATGTGTTGGTTAAGCAAGGCACCTTTGCCACGCGCGAGCAATACTTAAACACATTGCCTAAAGATGGAATCCATGTGCACTACCTACCCTTCTTGCAAGGCATGTTGTATGTGGGCAACACATCTGCGTTGAATGAAGATGACCTGCACCTGGTGCAATCCGTAGCCGATGCCTTCTCTACTGCCTATGCCCGCTACGAAGATTTCAATAAATTGGAATTCGCCAAGCAACAAGTAGACAAAACCCTCACCGATTTAAAACAGGCTCAAAAACAACTCATCCAATCTGAAAAGATGGCCAGCCTGGGCGAACTCACCGCCGGCATTGCCCATGAGATACAGAACCCATTGAACTTTGTCAACAACTTCTCGGAGGTGAGCAAAGAGCTGCTGGATGAAATGAAAGCAGAGCTGGACAAAGGCAACGCAACGGACGCGCTGGAGATCGCCAGTGACGTCATCAAAAACCTGGAAAAGATTAATCACCACGGCAAACGCGCTGATGCCATCGTACAAGGAATGTTGCAACACAGCCGAAGCGGCAGTGGTATCAAAGAGCCAACCGACATCAACGCGTTGTGCGATGAGTATTTGAGATTGACCTATCACGGATTGAGGGCCAAGGACAAATCTTTCAATGCTTCCTTCAAAACAGATTTCGACCAAAGCATCGGAAAAGTGAATGTCATTTCACAAGACATTGGACGGGTGGTTTTGAATCTACTCACCAACGCATTCTATGCCGTAAAGGAAAA
>JAYVRH010000276.1:0-1939 GCA_043776495.1 Cyclobacteriaceae bacterium | reverse complement strand
AGAAAAATTGAAAAAGGAATTTTTAAATGCACAGGACCTTGCCCTCTACGATTCGCTGGATAAACTAAAATTATATAACTCGCCGGAATACCAGAATTTACTGATGCGCAAATTATATACCCATACCGTTTGCCAGATTCCGCTGGCAAACTGGCCGGAACCCCTGCTTCGGGCATTTAAAAAAGAAAATCCGGCCATCTACATTCAAATGCAGGGAGTGGATGAATTCCATGTGACGGGAAATTTCAAAAACTGGGAGATGTATGACCGCTTATCAAATATCAAGATTCCAACACTTGTCCTTGGTGGAGAGAAAGATGAAATGAACCCGGAGGACATGAGGAAAGAAGGCAGACTAATTCCTAACAGCAGAACCTATTTGTGTCCCAACGGCAGTCATCTCAGCATGTATGACGACCAGCAAAACTATTTCAACAATTTGATTTCGTTTCTTAAAGATGTTGAAGAGAGCAAATTCAAAGCTGATCCTAAATAGCGAGGCGACTGTTTTACTTCAGCACATTAATGATATGGGTGTATTTTATGGTCAGGCTTCTGTTGGATATAACCTTTTCATTCCATATTTCATTATACACGATAAACAAGCCGGTGTTAGCTTGTTCCAACAGGTTGAGCCTGATGTTGGCCGATATGATATCCGCGGCACTGTTGTATTGTAAAAAGCCTTGAAGGATGAGCCTTGGTTTGAACGCATACGACACTCTTGCACCAAAAATATCGGTGACAAAAAATTCTTCCAACAGGTAAATATCATTATGATTGTAAGTGTATTCAGAATTAAACCGGTCGCCAATCCTGAATCCGATCGTTCCACTTTGTGATGATTTTGATCCGGAAAAGTATCCACCCATGACGGATCTGGTGGAAAGGTAAAGCTTCTTACTTGGATTGGTGATAAATACAATCTGCGCTTCACTGTTATTGAATGTGCCAGCTGGATGAGTAACACCCAATCCAGGTATTTTAAAATCTTTCAGTGATCCCTCTTCCGTAAAATTGATTCCGGTATGAATTTCCAACCCACCTTTCCAGACCCAGTGATTGTCGACATGAAGGAAACCTGTTTCCTGGAATCCAGAATAATCCCAGAACCCGCGGTAAGAAACGTGAGGCCTGATTTCCAGCATACCACCGAGTTTTCCATTCATTCGAATTTGTTTCAGAATTAATAATTCCGGTTTCCGGAAACCACTTCTGAAAAGGAAGCCTACCTGAGGGTCGAATGTTTTATCTACTTGCGAATAAGCAAAATTCATGTTCAAGCCGTTCCATTCGTATTGGCTCTGCACCTTGAGAGAATTGCCATTGGATGTTGCTTCAGGTGAATTAGACCGCGCAAAAAATCCTGAGAGCTGCGCTTTTTTCCCAAGCCCAAGCTTGCCATCAATCCCAAATACCCGGTTGTAATCATTTTGAACTCCGCCAATGCCTTCCCTGCTAGTCAAGATGCCTCCAAGGGTCGAGCGCTGGCCAACTTGCTGATTGATCCGGACAACATTATAACTATTCTGATGGATAACGGTGGTGTCTGTTGGAGTGGTGAACGTAGCATTGTCAGTGAACATGGACAACAGACCAATGTTGGTTTTGCCTGCACGGCCCGATACCCGTGCACCACCGATGATTGGAACTATCTGACCCGACTTGGCAATGCCGATGCGTCTGCTAAAGAACAGGTCTACTTCCCCTGGACTTCCTACCGTAAAGAATCCAGCATTTTCAAGAAAGAACGGCCTTTTCTCAGGGAAGAAGAGATTGAATCTATCAAGGTTGATTTGTTGCTGATCGACTTCAACTTGTGCAAAGTCTGTATGGTAGGTGAGGTCAAGAGTAAGGGAAGGAGTAACACTGTATTTAATATCAGCTCCGCCGGCAAGTTTAGTTTTAGTTTCACCCGATGCATTTGTAAAATCCTTGG
>JAYVRH010000275.1:0-1943 GCA_043776495.1 Cyclobacteriaceae bacterium | reverse complement strand
GATGGCTTGCTTTCCTTGCTGGAAGACAATGTGTAAGTCCACCTCCAGACCTGCAATAAACAGAAGCATTACGACTGCCACCTTTGTGAATCCATCCAACACGATGGCCGAGGCTCCGATTTTTGGAAACAGCAAGTCAAAAGAGTCAGGCGAGATTGTTCCTAATATCGTTGGACCAAGAATAAGCCCGGCTATGATTTCACCAACCACTGCCGGCTGCTTGAATTTCCTGGCAACCTCGGCGAGTATCCTACCGAATGCCAGCATTACACCCAGTTGAACCATGAGGTGAATTAACTCAGCGTGTGAAAGTTTACCCACGGTTGCCCTCCTTTCCAGGTTGCACGATTAATAGATTGCAGGGCAAATCAGCAAAGACATATTCCAGATCATGGGTGAACAAGCGATCTAAAAATTTAAATCGTCTTGGGGGAGCACTCACCACCAGTAAATCAGCTTGCTTACGTCGTGCAAACTGAGCCAACTCAAAACCTGACTTCCCGGCAACGACCTTGATGTTTATTTTCAAATGATCATGGGGGATTTTATTAAGGAGTATTTCCACTTTTTCAATTTCTTCTCTCACCATGCTATGGCGAATATTTTCATACTCACCTTCAGAGGATTGATCTGAGGCTGACATGGCAAGTCCATACATTTTAAGTTCTCGTACCACATGCAGCCAGGTGCTTTTTTCTTTGCTGGCAAACTTGCATGCCAGGGAGATTGACTCTTTGACGTTTGGACCTTCTTCCGCCTCAATGACGATGTTCTTAAAATGAGTTGGATTTGGAGACGGTTCAGTAAGTAACAAGACAGAGCATTGTGCCCTCCTCATGATGTGGCGTGCAATGGTGCCGAGATAATAATGCAACAGGTCTTCCTTTTTAAGAGCACCGGCCAATAGTAAGTCTACTTTCTCCTCCTGACAGGATTTCAATATCGCACGTGCGGCATCTCCCGTGTCCCACCGTATGGTAACCGATGTCACAGGAATGTTTTGCGTCTTCAATAAGGATTGCATCAACTCTTCTTCACCCTGACCATGGTCTCCCACATGAATTAAAACCAGCCGTGCCGCAAATTGCCGGGCCAGATGGACTGCCTCTGCCAACATACGTTCGGCGGTGGGGGAAAAGGCGATAGCCAGTGCGATGGTTCTGATCATTACTGCAAAATAAGATGTTAAGTAAAAAATACACCAAAATCCGGTAAATAGTATTCAATTTACCCGATCAATCGCGGCGAATAGCACTTTCAGCTACATTTGCAAATACGACGAGACAGGTAATGCCTATATAACCTCATGTCGATTCCTTGTGGACAAATTGCAAAAAATAATTTTTGGAGAGCAAAGGATGCAAGCTGACCAAAAGAAGGATAAGTTTCTTCTGGCTGGTTATTTTCTATTGATGTATATCGGCATTGATCTTTTTTTTCTTTTTATTAATTTGTTTAACCCCAATGGTGAGAACATTCCAATTTTCATTGGACTTCTTACATCCATCGGGTGTTTATTTTTACTGAGAAAAGGTTGGCGTGAAGCCGCCATTCTGATTCAGCTTGTCAGAACCAATGCCATAGCCTTTATCTTTATTTCCATTGACAAGGATTTCACCGCAAATTTCATGTACTATATCGTGAGCGGTATTGGTGCGGTGGCATTGTACGGCTATGGGGAGCGAATGAAAGGAATTTTGTTTTCTGCGGTAAGCCTTTCCCTTTTTTATCTAAGTGTTCTGAACCCTAAAGAATTTATACCAGGAAATTCTCACTTTTTTCTGATCATGAATTTTACAATTGCCTACATCATGGCCTTTGTCATTATCTATTTTCTAAATAAGTTAACCTATTTGTCACAATCTATTGTCGTAGAGAAGAACCAACAACTGGAAAAAGTAAATACTGAGTTAGACAGGTTTGTCTACAGTGTATCCCACGAC
>JAYVRH010000274.1:0-1952 GCA_043776495.1 Cyclobacteriaceae bacterium | reverse complement strand
ATTCTACAGATTCGCCGCTGATTCCAATCAAACTGGACGTGAATGTAATTTCCCTAACCGCTGAAGAGTTAAATAAAAACGGTTATGTGTTGAGGTAGGAATAAAACGAGAATTTTTTATCCAACAAATTAGAATGTATAACTTATCGTTAACCCTCCTATTCTCTATTTTGTTGACTGTCTCCGTGGCTCAACAGAAGACGACCCGTTTGATCGTACGTGGAGACGACATGGGCTATTCACATTCTGGCAACGAGGCCCTCATCAAAACTTATAAAGAGGGAATTGAAACGTCGATTGAAGTAATTGTGTCGTCACCGTGGTTCCCAGAGGCGGTAAAGCTTTTGCGGCAAAATCCAGGCTTGGACGTTGGCATTCACCTTGCCATTACCAGTGAGTGGGAAAACATCAAATGGCGGCCCTTAACCGACTGCCCAAGTTTGAAAGATGCCAATGGATATTTCTATCCCATGGTATTTCCAAATAAAAACTATCCTGGTCAATCCATTTCTGAAAACCCATGGAAGATTGCCGACATTGAAAAGGAGTTCCGTGCTCAAATTGAGCTCGCTCTCAAAAGGATTCCTCAGATCAGCCATGTCACTTCGCATATGGGGTGCTCCAATATCACCGAGGAAGTAAAAGCAATGACGAAGAAACTCGCAAAGGAATACAAAATCGATATTGATGCAGAAGGGGACTACAAAACACTTAGGCTGACCTATGATGGGCCTCACAAGACACCCGAAGAAAAGGTTCAAAGCATTCTAAAGGCCCTTAACAAAGTAAAGCCGGGAGAGACGTATGTCTTCGTTGAGCACCCTGGTTTGATGAACGACGAATTAAGGGCTGTTTACCACATCGGCTATGAAGATGTGGCCGCTGACCGCCAAGGTGTTACAGATTTGTTTACAAGCGAAAAGGTGAAGGCCTTGATCAAGGACCGGGGGATACAATTGATTGGGTATAAAGATTTACCAATTCAAAAGCAGTAGTTAATGATGTCGTGAATTTTACAAACTCAAAGTTCGCTTGTTACTCCAATTTTAGAGGGAGACGCATCGTTCACAATGCAAAGAAATCGCGAGTCACTCATCCGTCATCCACAACCACCTCCACTCAAAGTACCTCAAACACCTCTGCTGAAGCCCGGTTCATGTATGATTCATAATCATACGGAACGTCGCCGCCTTCCAGCAGGCAACCATCGGGTATGGTGGGATAGATTTCTTCGAAGGTCTTCACCATGTTCATGAATACCCGGCGGTAAACATGGGATCGGTTAATCTTATCAGTATGGTCTAGGCCCGTGGCACCCATGAGTTCCACAAAACTTTCAACTGTATTCTTATGGAAGTGGACAACACGATGTTTTTTATCTTCGATCACAAGGCCTTTCATCAAATAAGGATCCTGAGTAGTTATACCCGTCGGGCAGGTGTTTGAGTTGCATTCCAATGCCTGGATGCATCCCAGGGCCAACATCATGGCACGAGCGCTGTTACATGTATCGGCCCCAAGCGCCATCGCGCGCAAGATGTGAAAGCCGGTGAGCACCTTACCTGCTGCAATCAATCTCATTTCATGCCGTATGCCAAAGCCCCGCAAAGAACTATCCACAAAAGCAAGCGCATCCAGCAATGGCATCCCTACGTGGTCGGTGAATTCAGGAGGTGCTGCACCAGTGCCTCCCTCGCCGCCGTCGACCGTGATGAAATCAGGATAAATATTGAGTTGTACCATCGCCTTGCAAATGGAAAGGAATTCACTCTTGCGACCGACACACAACTTAAACCCCACAGGTTTGCCTTCTGAAAGTTCACGTAATTTCTTTACAAACAATATAAGTTCTTTGGGTGTTGAAAAGGTGCTGTGGAATGGTGGTGAAAAGACCGTAGTGCCTGGTTTTACCAGACGAATGGCGGCAATCTCAGGTGTATTCTTTTTCGCTGG
>JAYVRH010000273.1:0-6272 GCA_043776495.1 Cyclobacteriaceae bacterium | reverse complement strand
ATGAATTTATCAGTGGTAATCTGTGCAATCTGTGGCAAATTAAAGATTCCAAATTCAGCCTGGCTCAAGTTAGAAATCTAGTTTTAGCTCCCAGCTCTTAGAATCTGCGGGAACCTTTCTGAATTCTTAAACGCTAGTCCTTTACCCTGTTCAGAGAAAGAGCGTTCACCATCCAGTTGGGCAAAGGTTTACCGTGTTCTCTTTTCTTCAAATTCAGAAACCATCCAAATTTTTCAAAGATGGCTACCCGATGTGTCTCCACAAATTCAATGAGGGTACCATCCGGATCTTCGCAATACGAAAAATGACCTGCTGCATTCCCCATTGCAAAAGATGAACGGCTGTCAACGGTAAATGCAAAGCCCGCTTTCTCACAGCGGCGTGCCAGCTCCTCAATACCATAAATTTCAAAGCACACATGTATAAAGCCGAGGTCGCCCCACGACCTGTCTTCATAAATTTTTCTGGGTGTACGGTCTTTAACTTCAACCAATTCCAATTCGGTCTCTCCTAACAGGCGACTGAAAGCACCGGTCACCATTTGGCTCCGCCTTAACAATACCCGGCGAAACGTAGCATCGCCTCCAGGAAGGCCATGGAGGTCCTCAAATTGCGCTGTCTTGTCAGAAATAACAACATCATATCCCAGCACGGAACCATAGAAAGCCATTGCTTTGCCGATGTCCGAAACCCCAATCTTACAGCCAGCCACTCCTCCGGTAAATATTCCATTTCGCTTGAACCAATTGCCGGACTCAATTACTTCAAAGAGATTATTGTATGGATCATACACATAAAAATGCTTTCTGCCATCTGGAGCGATTACGAGAGGACTGGCCAGATGCGCTTTCTTTGACTCTAATCGTTTGAATGCTGCCGTAATATTGTGTGACTTCAGCTTTGTCGCATAGACCCCTAAGTCCCCTGTTTGTGCCACAAAGACCGATGAAGATGGTGTGCGTGAAGTGTACTGCCAGATCTCAAAACCACCACCACCCTGCATATTCATTGCAAGGATGGCGTATCTCTTCTCTTCGATTCCTGCTGTATATTTCTTCATCAGCGAAGCAGTTGCCGAGTCTTTAAAAATTGGCACGTCCATACCAAAATGGGTTCTGTACCATGCCCAGGCTTTGTCCGCATCTTCCACGCCAATGCCAACCTGCTGAATGCCGCTGAGGATAAAATTCATTTATTGACAATTAGTGTCAGTGCAGAGATTCTTTTAGTTCGATATGGCCCTTTGTTCAGACACCTTAACTTCTTTCGAAATGGCCGTATTGAAAGAGTGCTATCTAAGCCGAATTGCAAAATCATTGTGATTCGTGACGGGTAATCTATCTCAAAGTCAGTAAGTTGTTGAAAAACTTCCTTTTTCACAAATGGTGCGCCTCGAAATAAAAATGGGAATTTTGCCAACCTCGTCTTCCTGCAGACCTTTATTCAAGAAATCGATCAGCACCTTTGAACAACAGCTCCCGCCTACCCATCAGTTTAATCCGTAAAATGAAAAGCTTATTGCACACCCTTATTTTCCTGTTTGCTTTCAGTTGCATTGTTTCAGCCCAGACTAAAGACCCATCTCATGAAATTTGGGATCGTCTGTTGAAGAAGAATGTATCTGCCGATGGCTATCATCCACTCAACCTCAGATCAGCATGATTTTTAAGTGGTACGGAATGGATTTCAATAAAGAGCGTGGCCCGGTCAGGGATTTTATTAACCGATACTCAGCCATAAAAATCAAGCCCGAAACTAAAATCGAATACCTCGATTATGACTGGCGATTGAACGAACCCTAAAAGTTACTTAACTCGTTTATAAAGGATTGTATCAGAGGCAAGTATGGGAAGTTGATAATCACCGGTATCAATTTCAGCCTGAGGCAACCGTCGTTGCAGTTCCTCTACACCTTTTATAGTTACGGACGTTTGATATAGAAAAAGATGCTTTAACGCTGGAAGCCCTTCGAAAAATAAAAGCCCCGTATCTGAAATCTTTGTAGCCGTTAGATTAAGTGCGACAAGTTTCTTTAACGAGATCAAAGTCTTAAGATCCGAATCTGTCACGGAAGATCTCTGAAGAAAGAGGATCCTGAGTTCGGGCAACTGATCAGCAACTTTAATGAACCCTGGGGAAAGGGCACATCCTGATAGGTCCAGTTCAACGATTTGTTTTGAAATTGAACTTATTAATGTCGCATCCTCTGATGAAATGTTTTGCTTCTCCATAAAGCTCACCCTTAAGTAGTTTGAGTGGGTCGCGAGCGGCAACACGAGCACGCCTGATTTTCTAAGCTTCTCCACCACCTCCCCATCAGGAGCTGCGACACCCTCCGGTAGCAGGTCTGAATTACTTGCAAATAAGTTATGGGCCGAAATAAATTCTTCTATCACGGACGGATTTTTTAGCTCTTGTACCCGTTGATTGAATAAAGCTCCCTCTTCTATCCACGCCCTTACCACGTCAGTCTCCAGTGAGCTAAGCTGGCTCCTTTCCTCCGGTGGCATGTGGTGCTCAACTTCAATCGACAATGTAATTCGTTTGAACAATTCACTTTCATTTGGCTTTCCGGCTTCGACTACATGGCCATGCTTCCCTCCCTTTTCAATAAACTCCTGTGAGTCCAGGCGCAATTGTCCCTTTTGCTTTTTCACACTGTGACAACCATAACATTTTTGTTCAAAGATGGGCTTGATGACATCATCAAACACTTTGGCCTGGGGAACATCTGAAATAATTGGGTAAGAAATAACTGCATCGATGGCCGTCACGCCATCTGAAGCAAACAAATACCCTTCGCCGTGGGTGAGCGACCCACCAAAGTGGCCGGTAGCCGTAAGAAAAACCATGAGGATCATAAAGAGTGCGAGTCGCACCATCCGTCGTTGTGGTTTATCAGAGAGGAAGGAGTATTTGCGATGGAGATAGACAATCACGGCAAAAATTGCCGTACCAATACCCAGATATTGATGGACACGTAGCAAACGGATGTCGTATCCTCCTTCCTGCGATAGCCAGTAGCCGGTGAAGGCTGATACTACTGCCGAACAAGCTCCAAGAAACAATGCAGGACGTACCGCTGACTTTATTTTGCGATAGCCTTTGAAACGCGATAGCAATTCAAACAAAAACGCCATCCATAAAATACCAATGGGCAGGTGGACCAGCAAAGGATGAAAGCGACCTAAAAATGATAACTCCATGAACGATCAGGAATATCGCTTGCGCAGTGTTTCAAGCATAAAGGCGTTGATCTCCCATTGGTTGCTGAGCGGCTGTCGCGTGTAAGGCAGGGAAGGCATGTAATCCAACGGACCAAATTCAGTGAGCATCGTCATCCGTTTCCCTTCTTTCTTTTTTATTTCTACGATCCTGTCCCACCAGTTGAAGTGTGCTTCGAACGCTTTTTTCCATTCCGGTGCCCGTGGATCATTTACTTGTGGCCCTTCGGCATGGCCAATGCGGGCATGGATGTGATCCGTACGGTTGATGGCCAATGAAAGTGTTTCGGCCTGATCCTCCAGCAACGTCTCATGAACGTTACACCAATGCGATACATCAAAGGTGAGTCTCAGTTCAGGAATTTTTTCAATGAACTGACGGGCGACTGGCGCACTATACAAGATGCGGGATCGGTGAGTCTCATGATAAATGGGAACCTGGCTTTGGCGGGCAACTTCCGCCGTTAACGATATAAAGTTTTTGTTTTCTTCAAATGAAAAATGATCTCTCCCGGAGTGGCAATTGATGTATAAAGGTTTCCATGCGGCAGCAGTCTCAAGACTTTCCTTAAACTGCAGAAGATGTTTCTTCGGATCGCGATCAGAACCAGCGACGAGGAATCCCACATGTAGAGAATTTTCGTTGAGAGCCTTCTTCAACGCTTCACGCTCCTTGGCATCGGAGGGGCACCAAACCTCCATCCCATCATATCCGGCAAGCTTTATTTTCAATGCAAATTCAGCCCAGCTGCCAGAATACCCCCAATTGGTGGCGAGTACAAGCAATTCATATCCAGCTTGATTTTTCATTTTGAGCGGATTTGTAAAGGAGGATAAGGAACCCGCAAGAAAAGTTCCGGTGGTCAGGTTGATAAATTCTCTGCGAGAGTACATAGTGTGAGTTATTGCTGCTTACGTTATTTCTCCGATCACTTTCCCCGATACATCGGTGAGCCGGAAAGGCCGGCCTTGAAATTCATAAGTCAATTTTTCATGGTCGAAACCCAGTTGATTTAAAATGGTTGCCTGCACATCATGGACCGACACTTTTCCTTTTACAGGATAATAGCCAATCTCATCGGTCTCTCCATAACTGACTCCATTTCTTATTCCACCACCCGCCATCCAGATGGTAAATGCTTCAACATGGTGATCGCGGCCGAGGAATGGATTGTTTTTGTTCTCACGGTTTTCCTGCATGGGTGTGCGTCCAAACTCACCTCCCCACACCACCAGGGTTTGATCCAACAATCCACGTTGTTTCAAGTCAAGAATAAGTGCCGTAGTGGCCCTGTCAATTTCCCTGCATTTATTTTTTAGTCCAATGTCAACAGCGCCATCTTCATCAGTACCATGACTATCCCATCCCCAATCAAACAACTGGACAAAGCGAACACCTTTCTCAACAAGTTTTCTGGCCAGCAGGCAATTGTTAGCAAATGATGCCTTCCCCGGCATCGTTCCATAGAGTTGATGAATATAATCCGGCTCGTTGTTGATGTTCATCACCTCTGGCACAGAAATCTGCATTCGATAGGCCAATTCATACTGGTGTATTCTTGTTAATGTTTCAGGATCGCCAGCTTCATCAAAGTGTTCCCGGTTGACCTGATTGATGGCCTCAATCATTTTTTTCTTTAAATCGCGATCAACACCTTTAGGATCATTCAAGTAAAGAACAGGCTCCCCTTCTGACCGGCATTGGATACCTTGATAGACCGACGGAAGGAATCCACTGCCCCATACGCTCTTGCCGGCATCGGGAGTTTTGCCTCCGGAAGTGAGCACCACAAATCCAGGAAGATTACTGTTCTCGGTACCAAGCCCATAAGTAACCCAAGACCCCATGCTCGGTCTTCCTAATCTGGGAGAGCCAGAATGAACGAAAAGTTGGGCCGGCCCATGATTGAACTGATCGGTGGATACACCTTTCAAAAATGAAACCTCATCCGCGATCGAGGCAAGGTGAGGCAGGTTATCCGATATCCATGCTCCGGATTCACCTCGCTGTTTGAAGTTCGCCTGAGGGCCGAGCATCTTGGGTGTGCCACGAATGAAAGCGAAACGTTTTCCTTCCATTAAAGATGGCGGGCAAGGTTGGTTGTGAAGCTTTTGAAGCTCTGGTTTATAATCAAACAATTCCAGCTGAGAGGGAGCGCCTGCCATGTGGAGGTAGATTACACTTTTGGCTTTGGCCGGAAAGTGAGGGGACCTCGGGGCCATTGGGTCAAGGGACATCTCCAGCATACTTCGTTTCGAAGAACAACCACCCCCCAATATTCCCAATGCAGCCGCACCCAGGCCAGCAGCACTTTCAAAAAGAAAATGCCTCCTGGAAACTGATTGAAGATGGGAAAAGTCTGTCATGCTCATTCAATTTTTCCTTATTCCTTCGTCAACGTTTCATCGAGGTTCAAGATTGCGCTGGCGACCAATGTCATCGCCGCAGATTCATTATTTCCTTCTTTCGACAAACTCTCCCGCAAAGTACTATTCAACTTATAGCTGTTGAGGGCTTCTATGTAAAGAAGTTTCAGGGCCTCAAGTTTCTTCAAAGTGATTTCTTTAAATACTACTCTTTGGTAACCTGCCTTGATCTGATCTTCAGCAGACGCTCCGTTTGCAATCATCCACAATGAAAAAGTCTTGGCAGCATCGAAGTACACGGGGTCATTCATTAAAACCAACGATTGAAGAGGTGTATTGGTCCTGATCCTTCTTACCTGACAGACTTCACGACTGCTGCCATCAAACATAAGCATCGATGGATAAGGGCTTGTCCTCTTTTGAAAGGTGTAAACCGCCCTGCGGTATTGATCTTCTCCTTTACTGCTTTCCCACTTGGCATCGCTGTACACAGTTTGCCAAACGCCATCGGGTTGGTAAGGCATGACACTGGTGCCATACATTTTATCACTTAATAAGCCACTGATTGCAAGTGCCTGGTCACGCACCTGCTCTGCTGATAGACGCACACGAGGTCCCCTTGACAACCATTTATTGGTTGGATCGTCATTCATCTCCTCCACTGTAATCTTACTCTCCTGC
>JAYVRH010000272.1:0-1958 GCA_043776495.1 Cyclobacteriaceae bacterium | reverse complement strand
AATAACGGGGATACCCCCGGCATCACAAAGTTTTGTTAGTTAATGTCAATTTGTTTCACGCAAAGCCGCAAAGACGCGAAGAATGCATCCCTGTTCTCTTTGCGAGCTTAGCGGCTTTGCGTGACAAGCATTTGGTATTTTGTTGCAGAGGGTGATCATATCACTATTGCCATTTGTTATCTTATTAAGAGTCTCGTTTCTTATGATTCATTCCAGCCTCGATAAATTTCACGAACAGCGGGTGTGGATTCAACACCGTACTCTTTAGTTCAGGGTGAAACTGCACACCCACAAACCAGGGGTGATCTTTTAGTTCCACCACCTCCACAAGTCCTGATTCAGGATTGATACCGACCGCTTTCAATCCAGCATTTTCTATTTGATCCAGGTACTTATTATTAAATTCATAACGATGTCTGTGTCGTTCTTGTACATGAGTTTCACCGTAAATGGCAGCCACTTTTGAACCTTTCTTAAGTTTACATTCATACGACCCTAAACGCATTGTGCCACCTTTGGTCGTAATTTTCTTTTGCTCCTCCATCATATCAATCACCGGGTACTTGGTTTTGGGATTTAGTTCAGTCGAACTTGCATCAAGCCCAAGAACATGGCGAGTGAACTCCACTACTGCGCACTGCATGCCCAAACAAATACCCAGGAATGGAATTTTGTTTTCTCTTACATAACGTATGGCTTCGATCTTTCCTTCCAGTCCACGCTCACCAAAGCCGGGAGCTACCAACACACCATGAAGGTCACCCAGCAATTCCTCTACAGTATCCTTTGTAATGTCTTCTGATGAAATCCACTTCAAGTCCACTTTGCAATCATTTTGTGCTCCGGCATGAATGAAAGATTCTGCAATGGACTTGTAGGCATCCGGCAGGGAAACATATTTTCCTACAAGGCCCATCCTAATTTCATTGGTTGGATTCTTGAGTTTGCCAAGAAAAGCTTTCCACTGCTCCAGGTCGGGCTCGTTCCTGGCATGCACTTTCAATTTGGAAAGTACACGTTCGTCAAGCTTTTCTTTTCTCATCAACAGCGGCACGTCATAGATCGTGTCCGCATCAATCGCTTCGATGACCGAGTTGAGTTGGACGTTGCAAAAGAGACCAACTTTCTTGCGGATTTCCATCGGAAGCGGCATCTCCGTGCGGCAGACCAGAATGTCTGGCTGCACTCCTTCTTCGAGAAGTTTCTTTACTGAATGTTGGGTTGGCTTTGTTTTAAGTTCTTTCGCAGCCTTGAGGTAGGGGATGAGCGTGAGATGAATAACAAGGGAGTGGTTAGACCCGAGATCCCACCTTACCTGACGAACGGCTTCAATAAACGGTAAAGACTCAATATCTCCGACAGAACCACCGATTTCAGTGATGATAAAGTCGTACTTGCCGCTTTCACCTAGCAAATAGATGTTCCGCTTGATCTCGTCGGTGATGTGAGGAATCACTTGAACAGTCTTTCCCAGGAATTCGCCTTTTCGTTCTTTGGTGATCACATTATTATAGATGCGGCCGGTGGTGATATTATTGGCCTGGGAGGTGCGAATATTCAAAAACCTCTCATAATGGCCCAAATCAAGGTCCGTTTCAGCTCCATCATCGGTGACATAGCATTCACCGTGCTCATAGGGGTTGAGAGTACCTGGGTCTATATTAATGTAGGGGTCGAATTTTTGTATCGTGACGGTGAATCCCCGTGCCTGGAGCAGCATACCCAGGGAGGCGGAAATGATTCCTTTCCCAAGTGAAGAGGTCACACCGCCTGTTACGAAGATATACTTGGCATTAGAGGTCATAAAGAGGCTAAAAAATACGCGCGCAAAGGTAGATTATTTGGGAGTCGTTGGAACCTGGCTTTTAAAATAAATTGGTTCCCAAAGCATTTGTTGGTGTCTTCAGGCTGACCGAGAACTCGTGATTCAGCCTGTGGTCGGTGTTTTCACCGATCAC
>JAYVRH010000271.1:0-1961 GCA_043776495.1 Cyclobacteriaceae bacterium | reverse complement strand
AACACGCTTTTGAAGCCATGGAATCGGCTACAAGTGGACCGATCAAAGAAGGAAATGTGGGAGGTGGTACGGGCATGGTCGTTCACCAATTCAAAGGTAGTACCGGCACCTCATCTCGCAAGCTGGAGGCGAAAGATGGTGGGTACACACTTGGCGTCCTGGTTCAGGCTAATTACGGCAGGCGTCCGTTGCTAAGCATTGCCGGCGTCCCTGTCGGAAAGGAAATTACAGACCTGCTTCCGCTTCCTGGAAAAGCAGATGCGGATCAGGGCTCCATCATTGTAGTTGTGGCGACCGATGCTCCGCTCCTGCCGCATCAACTGGAGCGCCTGGTGAAGCGGGTGTCGTTGGGAATTGGCGTGATGGGCGGCCGGGGCGGAAATTCTTCAGGCGACATCTTCATTGCTTTCTCCACCGCCAATCCTGAAGTTTCAAGAGCGGATGGAATCGCTCACCTGGAAATGCTGCCCAACGAAAAAATCAATCCACTCTTCGAAGCCACTTCAGCAGCTACTGAAGAAGCTATCGTCAATGCGATGATTGCCGCAGAGACGATGGATGGTGTGAACGGAAATAAAGTGTATGCCATACCGCAGGACAGGCTGATCGCGGTTTTGAAGAAGTATGGGAGGATGAAATAGATTAAAGTGCGAAGGTGTTAAAGTGCTAATGTGTAGAAGTGTAGAAGTGGTGTAAATCATCGGGTGCGAAGTTGGGCTTCGAATACATCTTTTGCTTTTGCGATATCATCTAAGATCATTTTCTTTTCTTCGTCAGAGCGATAGTGTGTATTCGCATTGGCCGCCACTTCCAGTCTGTTGAGCCATTTAATAAAATATTCCGCGCTTGATTTGGACTGAACTTTCTTCCCAGGCTGTTGAATGTAAACTGGATTGGTGGTTGCGTAAGCATACATATCGGGAAGGTCGGAATGTGGGCTATTGCTCCAGGCACGAAGCAACATCCAACCAGGACCCTTTACCTGAATGCTTCCATTTACATCCAACGATGAAACAGGACCATCTTTTACATACGTTGCTACGACTTCCCCATTCCAGACAACCTCAACATGCTCCACGGGTATTATACTCCTCAAAAATCCTGAATACGTAAGCTTCTGTCCTTTGGGACTGATCATGAGGCTGTCGCCGGGGCTGGCCTGCTCAACTTTAAATCCAATCATTGGGCCATTGGTCACAAAACTCTTTCCTGCTTTTAGATTCTTCTGGAAAAGCTTTTGATCAAGTGTGCCCTCGCCTCTGACATAAACACGATTCAAGCCAACAGGACCCCGGAGACTGGCATAATTCGCCATCGCATCGGTGCCCGCGGCGGCAGGAATCCGAAATCCACAGTTCAATAGCTGATACCATACATATTCAGAAGTCTTATGTTCCGCAAATCCTATGACTTCGTAGTAATCGACTTTTCCAAGGGCTGCTTCTACCGGCAATTCATTGGTGAGTGTAGGTGATTGATCTGGAAAAATTTCTGTCTTCTCAAATGGATGTACATAACCGACGAGTCCATCTTGTTCATGCGCACGGTCCGCAATAAAATTGTTATTTGGGAAAAGACTTTCCACCGCCGTCTGGGGATAACCTGAATAATCCGGAATGATCAAATGATCGTTCAGGCCCAACAAGCCAAGGTGACCCCAGTAGAATGTATGGAACTCCTGACCATGAAGTAGCATGACGGCATCTGTGGATGCATTGTCTGGATGATTTGAAAAATAAGGTTGATCAATAATTCGCTGTTCTTTATTGACAATTAAATTATAAACAAAATTCAGATTTTCGGCTTTTGCCTGATGCACCAGAGTAGCGGGTGTATGACGGTAATGTCCACCGTAATTCATGTGAACATGAACATCACCACTCCACCATAATCCAAAGTTTTCAGGCATAGTCAATTTTTTTAGTTTAACGATCACCGGCCCTTGTCCAAGACGTGTGTCG
>JAYVRH010000270.1:0-1968 GCA_043776495.1 Cyclobacteriaceae bacterium | reverse complement strand
CCTGAGTGACAAGAATGTTTTTTACTTTCCGCATCCTGTCAATAACAACGGTTTCTGTCATATCGGCACCAGTCGTGTTCGCGTGTCAAAAGAATACCTTGATAATGATTACCAACGGAATAATTTCCGAAGCACAAAGGTAGGAAAATAAATGAAAAAAGGAGAAGGGGGCACGGGCCAATAATTTTATCAGGACCATTAGAGACCCAACGCTCAACAGGGCAAGGGCCAATACCATCAGTCTTTCATAAAATACAGGTTGCCCACCCCTGAAGGCAAAATAAACCAAGCTGGAGATGGCCATTACCACCGCTGTAAATAGAACAAAGCGTAGAAAGTTAAAAAATTGAAAACTAATTGTTTCCGTGAAATTGAAGAGGGAAGAAAATAGCAGTACAATGATCAGTTTGGAGGCCAATAAAACGAGGATGAGCAACGAAAGTTTAACCCACATCATGAAAGCCCCACTCAAGGAATGGACATCCATGAATTTAGCAACCAGAAAAAAAGAATCGTCAAAATAAAATACTACGGACAATAAGAAGCCTGTCAACATCGCGCAAAACAAATAAAACAGAAAGTTCACACTGGATGTAATGCGGGAGGCCAGAAGATTTTCATTTCGCTCCTGGACAGAAAATATTTTCGCAAAAGAGAAATAGTCAAACGTGAGTTGAGGGTTGGTTCTGAATAAAATGAGAAAAAAAATCAGCAACACGGAAGTGACCATGATGGTATAATCACGGAAATATGCCATGGGCCGCGCAACCATTTCCTGAGAAATGGCAAAAGCAGAAGAGTCCTGGAAGAGGATCTGGGTATTCAATTCGCTGAGGCCTGAAATTGCGTGAACAGCAAAGAACAGGTCTGAAGAATACAAATAATACAGGCTATCAATATTGAATACTTGTTGCTGCCCAGAGTAAATTAACTTACCGTTGACAAACAAATCACAATCTTCGTTGCCTTTGATGGATAAAGATTGGCCCTTGAACAGCGGGGACTTAACATGAAAATAAATAGTGTGAAGGTCTTTATCAGGAATTTTGTCTAAAAGTTGATAATCGTCTGTCGTAAATTGCAGCCATTGAGATCTTAAATCCTTTACTACAAAAGGCTCGGCAGCCCAACTTGCTTGCGCCATAAGTATCAAAAGAACCCTTATCATCCTTCAAAAATATTCTAAACTCCGGCATTACCGAAAAAACAATTTTCAAATTCACGCATCAATCAAAATGGCAGGACTTTACCTTCACATTCCTTTCTGCAAGCAAGCATGCTATTACTGCGATTTTCATTTTTCAACAGATGATCATCACATTCTTGAGCTGTGCAATGCCATGACAGGTGAACTGGCCCTCCAAAAGAATTATTTAACAGGCCATGTCCAGACCCTTTACTTCGGTGGCGGAACCCCTTCGCTGCTGAATCGGGCAGAACTTGATGCCTTATTCGACTCCATTCATTCAAACTTCTCCATTACCTCGGATGCTGAAATTACTCTGGAGGCCAACCCTGACGACCTGACAAAAGAAAAATTAAGAATGATTGAAAAAGCAGGCATTAACCGATTGAGCATTGGCATTCAATCTTTTGACGAGGGTATTTTGAAACTATTAAACCGCGCTCACGACGCCAGCATGGCCCAACGGTGCCTTGGTGATGTACGCGAGGCTGGATTCCACAATGTCAGCATCGACCTGATTTATGCGATACCCGGTCTATCCAATAAAGCCTGGGAAGTAGCCATTAAGCACGCCCTTCAATTTTCACCGGACCACATTTCTTCCTATGCTTTAACCATTGAGGATAAAACGGTGTTTGGAAATTGGAGCAAACATGGTAAACTCAAACCGATCGATGAGGACATTGCCGCAGAGCAATTTGAAATATTGATGGACCTTCTTGAAGCCGAAGGATACGAGCATTATGAGATATCCAATTTTTGCAAACCGGGATATCATTCAA
>JAYVRH010000269.1:0-6331 GCA_043776495.1 Cyclobacteriaceae bacterium | reverse complement strand
GCTGACGCTCAAGTTGGATCCGAAGAACGTTGGCAACATCACACCACTCCAGCGCCTTTTGGAGGTCCCATTCAACCTTCACACCCAGTTGTGCAATAAACTTTGGTATCAAAGTAGGAGGTCCGCAAACAAGGACCTCGGCACCTAACTTCTTAAGAGCAAATATGTTGGATAGTGCAACACGGGAGTGGAGAATGTCCCCGATGATTGCCACTTTTTTTCCCTTGACTGTCTTTAGCTTTTCGCGAATCGAGTACGCATCCAACAACGCCTGGGTGGGATGTTCATGGGTGCCATCGCCGGCATTGATGATGTTGGCTTTAATATGTTTTGAAAGAAAGTGAGGAGCCCCAACACTGGAATGGCGGATCACGATCATATCCACTTTCATGGCAAGAATATTATTGATGGTGTCGAGCAATGTTTCGCCCTTCTTGACAGAGCTGTTCGAGGCAGAAAAATTGATGACATCGGCCGAAAGCCTTTTCTGGGCCAGTTCGAAGGAAAGCCGAGTGCGGGTGGAGTTTTCAAAAAAAACGTTGGCGATTGTGACGTCACGGAGAGAAGGTACTTTTTTGATGGTGCGATTGATTACTTCTTTGAAGTTGTCAGCCGTTTCAAAAATAAGTTCCATGTCATCGCGCGTGATATTCTTAATTCCCAGCAAGTGCGGTTGACTTAATCGTGACATATTTAATCTTTGTTGATTAACCAGATCTTGTTGTGTTTGTGGGTTGAATCCAACTCGACGAGCACACGCTGACTATTTAGCGTATCGACGTATTTGCCCACATAATCGGCTGAGATGGGGAACTCACGCGTATGTCTGCGGTCAATCAGCACAAGAAGCTCAACTTTCTGAGGTCTTCCGAACGCGATCATGGCATCCAGAGCAGCACGCACAGTGCGGCCCGTATACAATACATCGTCAATCAGCACCACTTTTTTTCCTTCAATCAAAAAAGGAACTCTTGTTTCACTGGCTTTGGCTGGTATTTCTCTTCTTCGAAAATCATCGCGATGGAACGTGGCATCCAGATAGCCCAGGGGAATTTCTTTTTTACTTACCGCTGTCAGCTTTTCATGCAACCATTCGGCCAGAAAAATTCCGCGAGGCTGAAGACCCAATAAGACTGTTTGTTCAAAGTTGCTGTGATTTTCGATTAATTCCTGGCAAAGGCGGTCGAGCGTGACGGTGAGAAGATCAGAATCAAGAATGAGCTTTTTCTGCATGCCAGTAGGGCAAATATAACAGTTATTTGCGATCTGCTCGTTGCTTTTATTTGTAGGTTATCTTGTTGATAAAGAATACTCTTCGGGTTGTGCCCACCTTATGCTTGAGCCTTTGAATGCCATGGGCATAAAAATAGCCTCCATACCAGTGGTCCAATTGCTCAAATTCAATGGATCGGGCTTCCACGGTTTCATTGGCATGAATCGTTTTCATTACATCTTGATTTTTCCCTTCAAGTACCTCGTCGTCATGGATGATCTTTGTCCGCAGCTTATTTTCAAAAAGGTACATGAGCACAATCCTGTCTTTTTCTGGCCTGACCTCTACAAATTGCTCCAGCTGCATCGTGCGTATATCGTTTATTTCGAAGCTATTGTCCCAGCGCAATTTTCCACTTTGATCAAATCCAATCACCACGGAATGGGTGTATTGATAACCATCAAATATCAAATCACTTCGCACCAACGGGTTGGAATAAAACCCCGGAATCATCGAGCCGTAGGGGTTTGACCGATAATTGGTAAAGTACTGGTTGGGATAGCCGTAGTGAGGATAAAATGCTTCGCCTGCCATGATATACTGATTTTGATAAGGAATGATATCATGGATCAAGAACCGGTAATTGAATCTTATTTTTTTCCCGCTGATGGTTTTGCGATCGATCCGGTCTTTGATGCGCTTTTGCCGCTTAGCTTTCATGTAGCTAAAAAAGTTTTGAAGCTCTGAAAAATTGTAATATTTAATGGCGTAAGCACCAGTGGGATCAATGCCGGCCACAAAAATGCCTCTTGAATATTCTGTATATCTTCCATAGACCCCCGCCACTATTTGCTCCCCGGAAGGAAGCTTGACGGAACGCCCAAAGATCAGGTTTTTGCCCTCACCCGGCTGAAGGATCGTAGTCCTGACCAAATCCCCATCGGCACTATAGTTTCGAATCCATAAAGATCTTCTCTTTTCTAAATTACGAGCGCTTACAATGACATCGACGCTACCATCATCATACGTTTTCAGTTGATTAAGTTCACCGGGTAGGTTAAAAAACCCTGGAAGGACCTTTGATCGTTGCAGGGTGAAACTGTAATACAACACGATGGGCGTGTGATTAAAATATCCTCCGATCATCACCGCCTGGTTGGTAATAATAAATTCTGTTGGATTGAAAGGAATGAGATTCTTAACCGTATAACTTCCAAAGTTTCCATTGGATAGCTTTACTTCTACAATCTGAAAGTCACCACCGATATAGTCACGGTCCTTGAAAAGCAGGAAGAGTGTTTCCGCATGGTACTGAAGGCGCATCAGGTTAAGATTCTTGCTGATCGGAATAAAACCTTTCCAGTTTTCCATCAGCGCAGTATCCAATTTGATCAGTTCAAGTTGATCTTCATTCTTACCCGTGATCCGGTGATAAAGCATCAGCCCATTTTCAGCAAGGTTAACAGCCCTGAGTTTGTCGAATTGATCATCGTTTATGGGAAGTTCCAATCTCCCTGACTGTATTAGTTGCGCCGGCACCCAATATGCTAACAACAGAAAGAAGAGGATGAAACTAATCTTTTTACTCCAGGCTGACTTTATTGATATAGAAAACATGACGTGTTTGATCGCCTTCTTTTGAAGGGTCTTTAATGGTTTGATACCCCCACACATAAAAATGATGATCATACCAAGAGCGGGTTCCTCCTTCTTCCTTATCCTCATTCTTCAATACGGCCGTTTCACCCAGCAACCTTATTTTTGATTGCTTCTTCAGAGGAGGTTGTCCGGGATCTGCGCCTTCTTTCTGATAAATAATGTCCCCCTCCTTTTTATAGATCAGGAAAATGCTGTCCTTTTTTACAACAAAGTCACCCACCTGTTCCAATGCGGGTTGCCTGATTTCGTCCAATTTCAGGCTGGCAGCTTTTTTTGGTTGACCATTCGGCCTCAATGCGATGACCATCGTTTGGATCATTCGGACATCTGTATTCTTAATTGAATTTGAGCCGCCATAGGGAGTATTGTACCCGTTGTTGTAGTATCGGCTTGGGTAAGAGCCAAATCCATAAGGCATACCGCCATAAGCGTAGGGATTATAGGAACTGTAATAGGGATAAGGATTCATATTCGCAGACGGAGTGTAGAGTTCCGCCAAGAGATAAAACCCATCGGACCTTTCTTCAATTCGGAATGGCATAACATAGCCTTTATAGCCCGGCAGCCTTCCTGCTGTTCTTTCTTTTTGGGATCGTTTTTTGATTTTGTCTGCTTTTCCGGGAGATAAGTAGTCGAGAAAATGATCAACCGATGTGAAGTCAGTATAGGTTACTGCTTGTTCGCTGAAGGGATCAACGACCACGGTAAAAAATCCTGTTGCTTCTTTGCTGCCGCCTTCTCCATAAGTGCCGGCAATGATCATTTCATCCCGCTCTAATGTCGTGGTAAGCCCTGTAAGAATTGTAAATCTTGCGTCGGTTTCGATGACATCATCCATCAACAAATTTCCTTCATGATCGAACGTCCGGACCATCAGTTGCTTTTTTTCCTTCCCTTTCGTCTCTGTGAGTAAAACATTAAAACTTTGATTTTGATTGGCGCGCACATCCAAAATCCTCACGTCACTGATAAAAAGCCCTGGGAGTACTTTCGCATGGTCACTAGACTGATCATACAACAATACCGCAGGTTCATTGTTCACATAACCACCGAATACTGCGCTGCTCCCCGCCATGGTAAAATGGGTTATTCTAAAGTTTACCTCAAATTTTATTTCATCAGTTTGAATCGATTTGTCATAAAATTGAATAGTCAATAATTGAAAATTGTATGCTTCCGATTCACCCTGACGGAATAAAAGGTAAAGATGTTGTGGCATGTATTCGTACCCAACAAGGATCATTCTGTTTTCGAGTACCAAATCCGTAGACCAAGTCCTGGCCAAAGCAGTATCCAACACTTCAAGTTGCCATTTATTTTTGCCTTGCTCGTATTTCTCCAGGTCGCGAATGAAGGCCAACCCTTCTTTTTTTAATGAGATTACAAGGAAACCCTGGTCACCGCTTTTTACTTCTTGCTCAAAGCGGTGAGGTTGATGAAGCTGTGATGAGGCCTCATGGATCAAGCAAATAGACAACCACCCAGCAAGAAAAAAATGTTTACGCCTCAAAGTTTGGTGCTTAACTCAAGAATACGATCGAACTCTTCTTTAGTTACCGGCTGCACAGACAGACGGGCCGCCCTGACCAGAACCATTTTTTGTAAAGATTTGTCCTGCTTGATTCGTGCCAGTGTGACAGGATTCTTAAGTACCTTTTCGGGCGCCAGGTCAACAGCCACCCAATCCGGCGCTTTTGGTTCAGGGTAACCCTCCTTAATAATGGTAGAAATCCCAATGATTGCTTTTTCATCACCGGTATGATAAATGAATGCCCGATCCCCTTTCTTTATTTCCTTTAGGTTCTTTCGTGCCTGAAAATTTCGTACGCCATCCCAGGTTGCCTTTTTATCCCGCAGCAGATCGCTCCAGGAGAATGTGGCAGGCTCTGTTTTCAACAGCCAATGGTTCATAAATGACAGATTAAGGCTTCTAAAATACTAAATAGATGGATGAAAATATCGATTGGCAGCCTACCCCGCCTAAGGGTATTCTTTTTGATTATGATAAATTTGCAGGCACACACTCCTAAAAGATGAAGGTTCTGATCCTGCGTTTTTCTTCCATCGGCGATATTGTATTAACAACTCCTGTGGTTCGCACGCTGAAGACCCAGTTGGAACATGCGCAGATTCACTACGCCACCAAAAGGCAGTTCCTGGAGCTACTCGTCGCCAACCCTTACATCGACAAAATTCATGTTTTGGATGAAAGCCTTACGGATTTGATCCAGGAATTAAAGCAGGAGAAGTTTGATGTGATCGTTGACCTTCACCATAATTTCAGAACCTTTCGCATCAAAGGCGCACTCTCGGTAAAATCATTTTCCTATAACAAGCTCAATGTTGAGAAGTGGCTGATGGTGAATTTCAAAATCAATAAACTTCCCAATATTCATATTGTGGACCGCTACATGGAGACGGTACAAACCCTGGGAATAAAAATGGATGCCCTGGGTCTGGATTATTTTGTTCCGGAAAAAGATGAAGTGCCCATAGAATGGTTGCCGCAAGAATTCCAAAAAGAATATGTTGTCTATGCCATTGGTGCCCAGCATGCAACAAAAAAACTTCCATTGAACCGAATGATTGAGTTATGTGACAGAATCAATAAGCCTCTGATCTTGATGGGGGGAAAGGAGGATTTTGAAATGGGGGAGGAGATTGCAAGGTTTTTCGGAAGGACACCGAAGAATTTCCCCGACGAAAAGACCTTGGTTCAAATGAATAAGAGAACGATCATCTACAATGCGTGTGGTAAATTCAATATCAACCAATCCGCCAGCGTGGCGAAGAAATCGATGTATGTATTTACCCATGATACTGGAATGATGCATATCGCCGCTGCCTTTGGGAAAGAGATATTTAGCATCTGGGGCAATACCATTCCTGCTTTTGGGATGTACCCATATCGGACCAGGTTTACGGTATTCGAAAACAACCGATTGGATTGTCGCCCCTGTTCCAAAATTGGTTTTAATAAATGCCCCAAAGGACACTTTAAGTGTATGAATAAGGTCATTTTCGACTTTTATCTTCCTTAATCCTGAAAAAAGCAGGTTTCCACGGCGAGTATTAAGGGATAAATGTGCATAAGCATGTCATACGGCCCTATTTGGGTCAGGAAATCGGTTATTCTTTTGTATTTTTGACTTTTTAATTTCACGGAATGAGCTTTCTGTTTAAGAACAATGCAATCCTAAGATACGTCCTGTTCCTGCTGGCAAGCTTGTTTTCAAATGCTGCCTTTGCCCTGACCTTCTATTCCAGAGTAAACGGAGGCAACTGGTCAAATGCTGCAACATGGTCAACGGATGCGGTGCTTCAATGTACTGGTGCTGCCGCGGCGGGTGTTCCGGGTGTTGGAGATGATGTCTTTATTTGCTCGGGGTTCACTGTAATATTTAATACCGGCGTTGGCGCGGTGACCATTTCTAATTTAACTGTCAGAGGTACATTGAC
>JAYVRH010000268.1:0-1971 GCA_043776495.1 Cyclobacteriaceae bacterium | reverse complement strand
GCAAAATCATCGGCTGAGATGATCGAGGCGGGAATAAAACTGCCGACCCTACAGGTCCAGTATTCGCTTTTGGACAACCGACCAGAAAAAGAATTGGTGGAACTGTGTGCGAGGAATAACATTCATTTGCTTTGCTATGGCACCGTAGCGGGGGGATTCATCAATGAACAATGGCTGGGTGCTGCCGAGCCGAAGCCGCCATTCGAAAATCGATCGCTGGTGAAATACAAATTGATGATTGACGAATTTGGTGGATGGGATCTCTTTCAAAATTTGCTTAGAGCCCTCCAGGTAATTGCAAAAAAGCATCATGCTAGTATTTCAAATGTTGCCTCCGCGTATATGTTAAGCCGCAAGCAGGTGGCGGGCATTATTATTGGCGCAAGGACAACCAATCACCTTGATGAAAACCTCAGGGCTTTTGATTTGACCCTGGATCAAGTGGACTACGAAGCGCTTGAAATGATATTAAGTAAGCGCAAGGGGCCTAATGGTGATGTGTTTGATATTGAGAGAATAAAAGATGGACCTCATGGGTCGATCATGAAATACAATTTAAATGGCTGAAAAATCCGCTTCAAAAGCCTGGTCATCCAATTATCTGTTTCTATTAGCTTCCATTGGAAGTACCGTAGGGCTTTCCAACATATGGAGGTTTACCTATCTGGCCGGAGAAAACGGTGGCGGAGCTTTCGTTTTGGTTTATGTGATCTCATTGATCGTGATGGGGATACCCATTCTTGCTGCAGAATTGATGATCGGAAGAAGAGGTGGGAAAAGTATGGTAGGAACATTCAGGGTACTGGTAGAAAAGGAAGGCATGAGTACCGCCTGGAAATATTTTGCGTGGGTTTCTATGATTGGTGTTTTCCTGATCCTTAGTTTCTATTGCGTTATCGCCGGGATGACGATCGATTATACCGTCACTTCCTTTTCTGGTGTGTTAAATGACCTTGAAGCTGCATCCGCTGTCAATTATTATAACCAATTATTAGCCAACCCTTTGCGCATGATACTTTCTCAGGGAATATTCATAGCGGCAACGGTTTGGATCGTCGCCAAGGGAATTCAGGAAGGACTTGAGCGCTCCGTCAGCTGGATGACTCCAGCCTTGTTTGTTATTCTGGTGGCGTTGGTAGTGTACGCCATGTTTGCCGGGCAGTTTGTAAAAGGACTTTCATTCTTGTTCGCATCGGATTTTTCGAAGATCACTCCTACCATCGTGCTCACCGCATTTGGTCAGGCTTTCTTTTCATTGGGGATTGGCGTGGGCGTCATGCTGACCTATGGCGCTTACATGCCACGAAGTTCATCAATACTCAGGTCAGCGGCCATCATATCATTTTCGGATGGATTGGCTTCCATATTGGCAGGACTGGCGATTTTTCCAATCGTCTTTCAATATGGCCTATCTCCCGCCGAAGGCCCAGGGTTGATATTCATGACATTGCCCATCGCCTTC
This sequence comes from Cyclobacteriaceae bacterium, assembly GCA_043776495.1. GTDB lineage: Bacteria > Bacteroidota > Bacteroidia > Cytophagales > Cyclobacteriaceae > ELB16-189. Next base: position 509 of record JAYVRH010000268.1, on the reverse strand, counting down.
AGTCAAATGCCAGGTGGAGGTTTTATCGGCGCCCTATTTTTTTTGTTGCTGTTCTTTGCTGCATTGACTTCTTCTATCTCCCTGCTTGAGTCCATTATATCGCACCTGGAGGAGACTTCAGGGCTAGGCAGAAAGAAGATCACCATTATTGCAGGGATTTTACTTTGGGTGATTGGATTCGGAACCGTATTCTCATTCAATATCTGGTCAGACCTTACCCCACTAGACATGATCAAACCGCTACAAGGTAAAACCATCTTCGGCATCATTGATTACTTTGGTTCCAACCTGCTCATGCCAGTCGGAGGAATACGCATGGCAGTAATCGCAGGATGGATAATCTCCAAATCTTCCAGTCGTGAAGAGTTGAACATCAGGGAAGAGTGGGTATACGCGATTTGGAGATTCTTGATACGTTTTGTGGCTCCAGCCACGGTACTGGCAATTTTTATTTCAAACCTTCAGTGAGATATACTTCTTGCTAAGATTTTGATTGGCCTAGGTGTCGC
>JAYVRH010000267.1:0-6338 GCA_043776495.1 Cyclobacteriaceae bacterium | reverse complement strand
TTTTAATGACCGACCTCATTCTATAATTTTTCAATAATAGCGATCTTTACATCTCATGTTGACGCAAGCCTCCTCACCGAGAATCTCAATTATCTTTTCGCTCGTTTGTCTCGTGGGGATGAATATGGCAGAGGCCCAGGCAATCAAGAATCTACCGATCCAGCAAGAGAGCACGGACATTATCGATGTTTTAGTAAAGGCCTTTAATATTTCAATCAAAGAAAAGACTCCAGACAAAAAGAAAGTATCATACTCCATCATTCCTGTTTCAACGGTATCTCCCGGCGGTGACAAGGTCTTTGTATCATCCATTAACGCCGCTTTTGTTCTTGGGCATGAGGACTCCACCAATGTATCGAATGTCTATCTTCTGCCATACACTGACTTCTCTGAAAACTTCGGTTTTGGCACCAAAGCAAATATATGGACTGCCGGCAATACCTGGAACATTCCGGGAGAATTCAGGATCAGCTCGCTGACTCAATACTCTTACGGATTGGGCAGTGATACCGAAACCAGCGATCAGTTTAAGCTTGCCTATAACAACGTCCGTTTGTATTTCAGCGGTAACAGTAAACTGACTAAATACTTTTACGGTGGCTTCGGACTTAACTACGACCGCTATTACAATGTAAATTCAAAGGACGCCCCCACCACACCAAATGAATTTGAGAAATATGGAATCGGTACCGGCAGTACTTCAAATTCTACGGGTGTTACGCTCAATTTGCTGCGTGATAGTCGTAAAAATTCTATCAATCCCGACAATGGGTTCTACACCAGCTTCGTCTTTCGTGTTAATCCGCCCATGCTAAAAAATGACCATCAATGGAGCTCGCTCTATCTCGACGCAAGGAAATATTACAGGATAAATTCGATCAAAAGAAAAATATTGGCAGTGTGGGGTTTCTATTGGGGTTCGTATGAAAACGTACCCTATTTCAATTTACCCGGTACTCAAATGGAGTTTGGTTCACGATCAGGCCGGGGGTATTCCAGGGCAAGGTTCATGGGAAAACAAATGCTTTACTTTGAAAGCGAATATCGCTTTGATATTACGGCCAATGGACTGTTAGGAGCAACGGTCTTTGTGAGTGCTCAATCGTTAACAGATCCTAACATCAACAAGTTTCAATACGTAAACCCGGCGGCTGGAATTGGGGCTCGGATAAAATTTAACAAAACCTCAAACACCAATTTCACCATGGATGTCGGGTTTGGACAAAATGCAGTCAATTTTTATGTCGGATTGGGAGAATACTTCTGAGGCTCAGGAAATTTCCTGAATTAATGTCCTGAATTCATTGAGCATCATCGCGGTGGCACCCCAAACAATTTCATCCTCCAACATAAAGTGTGGTGCCGATAATCGATATTTTCTGGCCGCGAGAATTTCCTTCACTTGAATGGCTTCCTCCTTCATTAAGTCTTCAATAGAGCATTCCAATATTTTCACGACTTCAACAGGGTCAGGTATAAAAATTGGTTTTGTCGGTTGCCAGGCCACCACCGGTGTGACCATGAAATTGCTGGGGATCACAAAAAATTCGCTCAGTCTCCCAATCATTTCAATGTTCGCTCGCCTGACTCCAATCTCTTCTTCTGCTTCTCTCATGGCAGTCTGCTCAATGGTTTCATTTGGTTCTGCCTTTCCGCCGGGAAAGCTCACTTGACCTCCATGGGTTCCCACATAATCTGGCCTTTTGGTTAAGGGAAATTTTATTTTGCCTCCATCAGGGTAGAGTAACAACATGACGCTCCCCGGTTTGGGCCCGGCTTTATGGTCAAATATAGGAGTCAAATCCCCAAGAGGAATCGCTCGTAACGGCTCATGTGCCTCCCCGCCTGGCAATGGCTTTTGAAGGCGCTGGGTGAGTTGCTCAATAAAACGATCAAAGTCTACTTGCATGCCTTCATCATATCAATCGTCGCCATCCTGTCACCCACCCTCTCCGACATTCTGAATTGTTCGCAGGCTTCCCTTTTTTGATTATTTTTCAAATAGGCCATTCCGAGGTAAAAGTGAATCTTCTCAATGAATGAATCCATTGAAAGTCCTTGCTTTAAAAGACGAATCGCATCCACATAATTGCCGGATAGCAAGTGATAAATTCCTTTATTCCGGTACGCCCAGCCATTGCTCGGATCCAGCTGAATACTTCGGTCAATGTCGCTGAGGGCTTCGGGCAAACGATTCAGCATCAGGAAAATGAATCCCCGGTTGTTCAGAAAATAAGGTTGGTTTGGCGAAAGATGCAATGATTTTTGAATTTGGTCGAGGGCTTTATCATGGTTGCCCCTGCTGATCTCAATCATTGCCTCTGTGTTGTAAATGTTCGGCTCATTGGGGTTAAGTCCTGCGGCAATCGCCAAATCAATTTCGGCACTGCCAAGTTGATGAAGATAATAATTCACTGTACCACGATTGACACGATATTCCACATTCATTGAATCAATCCTGATCGCTTTATCAAACGCAGCAAGCGCCGCAGGATAGTTGTGCATCTTAGTAGAAATAAGTCCCTGCATAAAATAGGCCACCGCTGTATCGGGCTTTTGCTCAATGATCCTCCTGACATCACGCTCTGCACTAAAATATTCATTCAATTCATAGTACGTATTCGCCCTGTTAAAATACGCTGGAAGAAAGTTCGGTCGACAAGCAATGGCCCTGTTATACAGGTTGAGCGCTTCGGTCAATCGCTTCTGTCCAAAGTTAATTGTCCCCAGATTGTTTAGTGCATCCACAAAGCAAGGATCAAGTATCAATGCTTGCTCAAAATAGTAAATCGCCTGGTCGGTATTGCCCTCGTTTGATGAAAGGTTACCCTTCAAAAGAAACTTCTGAAGGCGCGGACCCTTGTTATCAGTACATCCCAACAGCATTATGAAAACCAAAATTATCCCTACCTTCATCATACAGATTAACACTTGACCATTGGTATAGTTAGTAACAAATCTCCAAAATCAATCATGAAAAAGACAATCCTGACCACTCACATCTACGACACACTGGTCTTTGAACCTGGCGTTAGGTTAGCAAACGAATTATTCGCCTATAAATTCTGAGTCCCAAACACAATCGCTCACCCACAATGTAAGCCAAATGCAAGTTCCTCCAACTTTTCAGGAGATCCTCAAAATGGACCCCGCCCGTGTGGTGGGGGTTGTATTTGGTACTTTGGGAGCCCTTTTCTTACTCGTTGTAGCCCTATTGTATTGGAGTGATCAAAAGACAACGATGTCTAGTGATCGGGTTACTGGAACGGTGATTAACCTTGACTACAATAATTCCGGGTCTGCGGTACCTGTGATCGAGTATCGGTATCACGGTAAAAAGAAGATTTTGATTGGGTCCGTCTGGTCGTCCCCTCCTGCCTTTGATGTTGATGACAAAGTTGACCTTCTGGTAAACAATGAGGATCCCACCAATGTAACCATTGATAGTTTCATTGAAAGGTACTTCCTCATTTCCCTTTTTGGGTTGTTCGCTGTCGTTTTTGGGGGAATTGGATACGGGTTGTTGATTTTTCTGAAGAAATGATTTTGTTTATTCTGTAATACCTCTTTTATTTGCAGCAAATGAAACAAACACAAAACATTCATCTGCACCATCATCATGCATCCGCATGTTGAACGGCAGCTTTATGTTTTGAAATGATACAAAGCATATGAAAAGGCTTGCCAGAGGGCAGGCCTTTTTTATTGTCTCGGCCTGATTCACTTTCATGGTGGTCCTGATGACAATTACTAAATTAAAGAAGTCATGAGCGAATTATTGAGAATTGCAATTCAGAAATCCGGACGGTTAAAGGAAGGCTCACTGGAATTATTGAAAGAAAGTGGTCTTGCTTTTAGCAATGGAAGAGACCAACTAAAAACACAAGCCCGGAATTTTCCGGTGGAAGTGCTGTTCCTCAGGGATGATGACATCCCACAATACATTGAAGATAAAGTAGCCGACGTTGGGATTGTAGGAGAAAATGTATTTGCCGAAAAGCAAAAAAATAATGTGATGATCAAGCGCCTGGATTTTGCCAAATGCAGGCTGTCGATAGCAGTACCTCGACTGGAAAATTACAGCGGATCAGGCTGGCTCTCAGGAAAAAATATCGCTACCTCCTACCCCAACATTGTAAAGAAATTTCTGGAGAAGAATGGGATCAAGGCTGGCATTCATGAAATCAGCGGCTCTGTTGAAATCGCCCCCGGCATTGGACTGGCAGATGCAATCTGTGATATTGTAAGCACTGGCAGCACCTTGCTGAGCAACGGCCTGCGGGAAGTGGAAGTGGTGATGCAATCAGAAGCGGTGATCATTGCCAGTCCGAAATTAAGTACAGGGAAACAGGAAATTCTTGACCAACTGCTTTTCAGGATCGAGTCCGTGAACTCAGCAAAGAATAACAAATACATCTTGTTGAATTGTCCCAACGAAGCCATTCCAAAAATTACCTCGGTTATTCCCGGCATGAAGAGTCCAACCATTATGCCATTAACAAGGCCCGGCTGGTCATCCCTACATTCGGTGGTTAACGAAAATGACTTTTGGGAGAAGATTGGGCTTCTGAAATCATTCGGTGCCGAAGGTATTTTGGTTATCCCCATCGAAAAAATGATTGCATAGTATGAAAACCCTGGTCAACCCGGAACGAGAAACGTGGCAGGAGCTTATTAAAAGGCCGCAACTGGAGTTGGAATTTTTAGAAAGCTCCGTTCGCAATACCATTAATCGAGTCAAACTTTCCGGCGATCTTGCCTTGCGTGAATTGACGCTGCAATATGACCACGCCAATATTGAAAATGTGGCGGTTTCGGAAAAGGAAATACAGGAGGCTATTTTGAAATTAGATGACTCGATCAAAAATGCCATTCAACTTGCCGCCGCCAACATCAAAAAGTTTCATCTACACCAGAAAAGAGAATCCATTGAGGTAGAAACCATGCCAGGGGTAACTTGTTGGAGGAAGTCCTTGCCCATTCAAAAAGTGGGAATTTACATTCCGGGAGGAACGGCTCCATTGTTTTCCACGGTGTTGATGTTGGGCATTCCCGCTATGCTGGCAAAGTGTGAGGAAATTATTCTTTGCACGCCTCCATATAGCGATGGATCGGTAAACGGGGCGATTCTCTTTGCAGCATCTCTGTGCGGTATTAAAAAGATATATAAAGTAGGCGGCGCTCAAGCCATCGCTGCCATGGCCTATGGGACGCAAAGCATTTCTGCGGTAAGTAAAATATTTGGACCCGGAAATCAGTACGTCACTAAAGCAAAACAAATGGTGAATCAGGATGGTGTTGCCATTGATATGCCGGCCGGGCCATCTGAAGTCATGGTTATTGCGGATGAGCATGCAGATGCATCTTTTATTGCAGCTGACCTTCTCTCACAGGCGGAGCATGGCATCGATAGCCAGGTGGTGCTGCTCTCGTTAAGTGAATCGAGTATCGATGCAGTCCAGAAGGAAATAGAAAATCAGCTATCTCAATTGCCACGTAAAGAAATTGCCAGGCAGGCATTGAACAACAGTCTTGCCATCCATTTTTCAAAGAAAGAAGTAGCCATCCGTTTTGCAAATGAATATGCTCCCGAACATCTGATCATCAATACCATCGACTGCGACGCCATAGCTGATGAGATTATCAATGCGGGCTCCATTTTTCTTGGTCCGCTCTCGCCCGAGGCAGTGGGTGATTATGCCTCAGGCACCAATCATACCTTACCTACCAATGGATTTGCAAAGGCTTATAGCGGTGTTTCGCTGGAAAGCTTTACCAAAACCATCACGTATCAAAAATTAACACCAGCTGGTTTAAGAAATATTGGCCCCGCTGTAGAAATCATGGCAGAAGCGGAGCAACTGGAAGGACACAAGCGCGCCGTGTCGATTCGCTTAAAGAAACTGAAATGAAAGCAATTGATATCCAATCCCTCGCGCGCGAAAATGTGAAGCGTCTGAGGCCCTATTCATCTGCGAGGGATGATTATAAAGGAAAAGCGACTGTTTTTCTTGACGCTAATGAAAATCCATTTCCAAATGGATATAACCGTTACCCTGATCCCCACCAAAGCCTCTTAAAAGAAGCCATCGCGAAAATAAAAAAAGTACTGCCAGATCAGATCTTCCTTGGAAACGGCAGTGATGAAGCGATTGATCTTCTGCTGCGTACATTTTGCGAACCGGCCGAAGATAATGTGATCGTCCCACAGCCTACCTATGGAATGTACGGCATCAGCGCAGAGATCAACAACGTTGAAGTAATACCGACTACGTTGAGCCATGAGTTTGATCTGGACACGTCTGCCGTGCTCCATGCGGTAAAACCAAAAACCAAAC
>JAYVRH010000266.1:0-1973 GCA_043776495.1 Cyclobacteriaceae bacterium | reverse complement strand
ATCGTGAAAGCCTTCGTGCATTTGCAGAACATTGTCTCGCCAAAGGAGTGAGTTGTGTCTACATCACGGTGGACTCCAGGGGTTGCCTTACGTACTATAAAGAGCGCGGAAAAACAAAAGAGGTCATGGTGCCTGCCATTAAGGTGGAAAATGTCATTGATACCACTGGTTGCGGTGATTCTTTCGCTGGAGGTGCTGGTTTTGGACTGATGCACAAGCCGCATGACTACGTTGGAGCTGCGAAGTTTGGAAATGCATTAGGGGCGTTGCGGACTCAGGGAAAAACCTTTGGTGTGTTTAAGTCTCTGGCAGAGACAAAAAAGATCATAGAACTTGGATTCGTACGAATTAAATCAAATCGGGATGATTGAAGCTTGTATTTTTGATTTGGACGGTGTGATCGTAGATAGTGCCCGTTATCATTTTCTTGCCTGGCAACGACTGGCGAAGGATTTGGGAATAAAATTCACCCTGGAAGATAATGAAAGGCTCAAAGGTGTAAGCAGAATGCGCTCTTTAGAAATTATCCTTGAGCTGGGAAATCTCTCGCTTGACGATGCAGCGAAAAACAAACTTGCTGAGAAAAAAAATAAATGGTTTGTGGAATATGTCAATACCATGAAACCTGAAGAGATATATCCGGGCGTTAAAGAACTTATTCAAAAGATGAAGACCAATGGTTTAAAGGTGGCATTGGCTTCTAGCAGCAAAAATGCAAAGACTGTAATCCAGTTGATTAAAATTGAAAACGATTTTGATGCAGTGGTGGATGGAACGATGATCACGCACACCAAGCCGGACCCTGAAATCTTTTTATTGGCAGCCAAAATGTTGCAAACTCAACCTTCAAATTGCGTTGTCTTTGAGGATGCGGAAGCGGGAGTGGAGGCAGCCTTAAATGCCGGGATGAAATGCGTCGGCATTGGTTCGCCGAAACAATTGGGCACCGCAAATTTGGTCATCCCATGTACCGGCGATTTTAAAATTGAAATGTTAACCACGCTCTAATGCATGTCCCCATTTCCCGTTTTCAAATTTCTTCTTCCACTTCCAGCTTTAACCTCCCCACTTTCAGCTTTAAACTTCCCCTCCAATGAAAACGTACATCAAACACCACGAGTGGCACATTATAGAAGAAGGATTTGATCCTCATTTGAACCGGGTTTCCGAAAGCCTCTTCAGTTTGGGCAATGGTCGAATGGGACAACGTGCGAACTTCGAGGAAGAATATTCCGGAGAGGCCCATCAGGGTAGTTATGTGGCGGGCGTTTACTATCCCGACAAGACACGGGTTGGATGGTGGAAAAATGGATACCCTGAATACTTTGCGAAAGTACTGAATGCACCAAGCTGGATTGGTATTCATATTAAAATCGGAACTGCCAGCCTGGACCTGGCGAAATGTAAAGTGAGTGATTTTCGGCGTGTGCTGGATATGAAGCAAGGTCTTTTGCATAGGAGTTTTACTGCTACGTTGCCGGGGGGTAAGAAATTAAAGGTTGACGCAAAGCGCTTTTGTTCCATGGCCGATGGCGAAATAGGAGCGATCAGGTATGCTATCACGCCCATTAACTTTTCTGCTGCTGCCCGCATTACCCTTGGCATCCAGGGCGATGTCGTGAATAAGGATTCAAATTATGATGAGAAATTCTGGGAAGAAGTTTCCAAAGAATCAAAATCCGGGCTCGCCATCGTCACTGCACAAACGAAGAAGACATTTTTTCATGTGACCGCGGGCATGACCTACCTGATCACCTCTGGAGGGAAACCCATGAAAGGCACTATCAAGTCAAGCAAACGTGAACTATATGCTGATAATGTAGTGTCGGTTAAGCTTAAAAAAGGAGAGGAGTTGGTAATCGATAAATTTGGTGTGGTACTTTCATCGGAGAATCATTCCAAATCAAAGATGAATGATGTCGTGAAAAAGAAGTTAAAATCCATTCAGACAAAGGGCTTTGAAAAATTGTTCG
>JAYVRH010000265.1:0-1979 GCA_043776495.1 Cyclobacteriaceae bacterium | reverse complement strand
ATGAAAAAAAGGGGCCCAGAAATTAATCTGAGCCCCTTTTTCAAATCTTTCGTTTAATCAATTTTCACTCAACCATTCATCGAGATCAGAAACTCCTGATTATTACGAGTCCCTTTCATTTTGGCGAGGAGAAACTCCATAGCTTCAATTGAATTCATATCGCTCATGTATTTGCGGAGGATCCAGACACGTGCCAGCTCATCATCTTTCATCAATAGTTCTTCTCGTCTTGTTCCGGATGCGGGCACATCAATGGAAGGATAAACGCGTTTATTGGAAAGCTTTCTGTCGAGCACCAATTCCATGTTTCCAGTACCTTTAAACTCTTCGAAGATCACCTCGTCCATTTTTGAGCCAGTATCAATCAAGGCAGTGGCAATGATGGTGAGCGAGCCGCCATTTTCAATTTTGCGGGCTGCTCCAAAAAAGCGCTTTGGTTTGTGTAATGCATTGGCATCCACACCACCGGAAAGAATTTTTCCTGATGATGGGACCACTGTATTATAGGCGCGTGCCAACCTTGTGATTGAATCTAGCAGGATAACTACGTCATGACCACACTCCGTCATGCGCTTTGCTTTTTCCAACACGATGCTGGCAATCTTCACATGACGATCGGCCTGCTCATCAAAGGTAGAAGCAATTACCTCGGCCCTTACACTCCTGGCCATGTCTGTTACTTCTTCTGGGCGTTCGTCAATAAGCAAAACAATGAGATACACCTCGGGATGGTTTTCCGCAATGGCGTTGGCAATCTGTTTCAGCAAAACGGTCTTACCGGTTTTAGGCTGTGCTACGATCATGCCACGTTGTCCTTTTCCAATAGGTGCGAAAAGGTCAAGGATGCGGGTGGACATATTATCCGGAGTCGTGCTGAGCTTCAACTTTTCATTTGGGAAAAGTGGCGTAAGGTATTCGAACGCTACACGGTCGCGGATTTCTTCAGTAGTTTTTCCATTCACATTATCCACCTTGAGGAGGGCGAAATATTTTTCTCCTTCTTTGGGTGGGCGAATCTGGCCCTTTACGGTGTCGCCAGTTTTTAATCCAAGCAACTTTATCTGCGAGGGTGATACATAAATGTCATCCGGGCTGGCGAGATAGTTATAATCTGAGGACCGAAGGAACCCGTAGCCGTCCTGCATCAACTCCAACACGCCTTCATTGGTGACGGCACCGTCGAAGTCTTTGATGTTCATGATGCGAGCCTGTTGCTGACGGTCTTGTTGGAATTCGTTGTTGTTGCGGGCAGGAACCTCATTTGTATTGGGTGGCTGCTGTGACTGCGGCTGAGGTTGAGCTTCCTCGAATTTTGGTTGTGGTTCGTTAAAACTTGCTGCCGAAGGTTGTGTATCGAGTTCTACCGGTTGGCGGACTTCATCCACGGAATTTCCTTCATCTGAAGAATTTCCTTTCTGAACAGGAGCCGGGGTTGTGGGTGTTACATTTTCACGACGGCGGGGTCGCATTTTTCGTTCTGCTGGATCCTCTGCTTGTTTCTTGGCTGGGACAGATTCAGTCAGTGCCTGTTGATCAAGGATTTTGTAAACAAGGTCTTGCTTGGCAAGCTTTCTGGCGTTTTTCACGCCCATTTCTTCGGCTATGTCCTTTAATTCAGACAGGAGCCTGACATTCAGGTCGTCAATAGTATGCATGAGGGTTTAAAAAAGTAGTGTCAGTATGTGGATAATAAATTGTGAAAAGTCAGGCGAAAATGCCGGATGAATACCGTATTAATTAGTTTTCAGTAAGTCAAGATCAGTAAAACGTTGAATTTATCTATCGGGAACGGCCGGGAAGGGCTGATTGACACTGCAAGTATAGGTCAAAATGAATTATTATCAAATTCCACATAAAAATTACTCATGTGGAAACCCTCCTGACTTGAAGCCAGGCAGGTTTGTATGAAGAAGGTTTGTAATTTTGCCGTCTAATTATCAGAAAGATGCTTCAGATTAATGTGATCAGGGAGAACAAGG
>JAYVRH010000264.1:0-1980 GCA_043776495.1 Cyclobacteriaceae bacterium | reverse complement strand
GATAGAATTCCTTTACACTTTCACGTTTGGTATCCTCGTAATTTCGGAATTCTTCTTTTGGTTTTGATGGTTTCCCTGCTTCTGGATAACGGATCAACACGTCATCTTCCCACTGCTCGATGCTTTGGAGTGGGTTGATTTCTTTTTCGGAAAAGGATGATGGTTTCATAAACGAATGGATTCAAAAGCCAATTTACAAAAAAAATATTGTTGATCATTCCTATACATCGCTTGGGCTAAAGCCCAAATTTCCATGGATTGTTCAATAACCACGGGCTTAAGCCCATCGTTATTGACGCGGGTATCGAATGGACTTTAGTCCAAAGTAAGAAAAGCTGCTGCGCAATAAATTATTTAAATTACTTTTCTGATTCACCGGACTTTTGAAAGAATAAACTCAAAAGTTTCATCCCCAGCATCACACAAACCCAGCCCATCAAGGCCACATGTTCTGAATGGGTGCCACCGCCATTTGGGAAACTTCCATTCACACGCGAGAGGTAGGTCATGAAGAAAATAAGCCAGACGTAGAATAGGTAAACGAGCCCAACGGTTTTGAATTTGGTGGTGCTGACTTTTTCCGAATCAAATCGTTGTTGAAGCCAGGGCATCAGGAAAATCATGGAATAGGCAAGAAAGCCCCCGGCAACACGGTAGGGAACCAGAGGAATCCCAGCCAAATAGACATAACTCAATAATTCGAAAAGATGAATACCATGTGCGACGGCGAAGATCAAGAAATAGTCATTAGACAAATAGAAGGTGAGCGTTGGTTTTTCTTTCGGATGCAAAAGAAAAATAAAACTGAAAATAAAGAGAGACAGTCGCCCGGAGAAACGTGTGGTTGCCTGAAGTCCATCAATTGACCAGCCGTAGTTATTGACCCCCAATATTGCCACCGCTGCCTCAGCGCCCAGAGCGAGGAAAATTGCGGTCCTTACTTTCATTGACAGTCAAGATAATGGTTATGAAAAGACCTTCAGGCTATTTCCAGTCAATTCTGTATTGTATTTCTGAAGGGCTTTGCTGGCTGGCCCGTTCAGAACACTTCCACTCTTGTCAAACTTGCTGCCATGGTTTGGACAAAAGAAATTTTGCTGTGCAGATTGGTAAGTTACAGAAGTACCCTCATGCGTGCAGGCGATGCTGACGGCTGCAAAGGCTGTTGCTGAAAGGCGTGCTACGATCACACCGCTTTTGGACAAGGAACCTCCGGTGTTGGTCAATGCTGCATTTTCTGGAAGCGAGAGATCCAGTGTGAAATTAACATTCGTGGGAGCGGGATCACTTTTAGATGAACATGAGTCCAAACAACCGGCGCATGCAAGCATTGTGCCTGAGCCCAACAGTTTTAGAAATTCGCTTCTTTCCATGGTTTGCTTTTTTAGCGGGTGTTAATTTAATGGTTCAAACCTTATAAATAGTGCTCATTAGCATAAGGCCTAAAATAATATTTTATGGCTCACCCATTTTGTGTCAAGATTGAATGGAGTCCAATCTCGAAAAAGTCATTGATATTTTGTGTTTGTTGGCCCTTAGCCTTATAATCAATTTAATTTCACCAGGTTAATACTTTGCCTACCTTCGGGCTTTGTGGCAGCTATGTGACTAATAAGTTTTATGATTGGTAATTCTTAAGAAGTGAAAATCAGCCGACCCATTAAAAATACATTGGCTACCGCCCTCCTGATCATGGCATATGCAGTGGGCACTATAGGTATTTTCACCAGTTACTACACTTTCCATCACAGGACTTATTTTCAAGCCAAGGTAAGAGCATCAAATCATGATGAACTTCAGAGACTTTTCTTTACGGATACAGAGTTCAGAGACCTCCGATGGATGGAAGATGAAACCGAATTTGAATGGCAAGGTAAACTTTACGACGTTTCCAGCATCAGTAAAACCATGGATGGTTACAAGATTGTATGCGAGCATGATTCGTTAGAAGAGCTGTTATTGACCCTCCTTAAATCCGCG
>JAYVRH010000263.1:0-1986 GCA_043776495.1 Cyclobacteriaceae bacterium | reverse complement strand
TGCCCTGACTGTTTTAAAATAGCGGCTTTGGTGGATGCTGGCTGGCGCATTTGGTAAAGATACCGATCGGTATCTTATGATCAAATCGCTTTGGTTTTCTGATTGCTCGTCCTACGTTGTCATGTTTAACCAGGCATGTCTTGTTATAGAAAACACGAGAAGGCAGGACTAGATTACCCACAAAATGAGAAGTATGCATTGCCGAAAATCAACAATGGACAAAACGTTGCCTACTACTCCCCGTAACTATCGGGATGCCTACTGCCTACTTTTAAGATCAATTTCAAGTATAGAATTAACACTACACGAAATGGGCTTTCGTTAGTACGGGGAAGGACTCACGCTTGTCCAACCGCCGTCAATGATTAGGGTTTGGCCGGTAATGTGTTGTGATTGGGGAGAAACTAAGAAGAGTGCTGCGCTTGCAATGTCCTGGGTAGACGCGGGTGTTCCAATGGGTGTGATCCGGGACCAGGTCTTTTCATAAGTTGGATCGCTGCTGGTTCGCTCTGTGACGGTGGCGCCCGGGGCAATGGCGTTCACCGTTATCTTATAAGGAGAGAGTTCAATTACTAAAGTTTTGGCCAGCATCTCCAACGCGGCCTTGCTCATGCCATAGGCCGCAAGATTCTTGTGAGCCTGGTGGCCGGTGACGGATGACATGAACAAAATGCTGCCGCCAGTTCCCTGATCTTTCATTTGAATGGCCGCTGCTTGCGCAAGAAAAAAACTTCCGCCCAGGTTTACTTTCATGACTTTATAAAAGTCCTCAGGTCTATATTCCAGAAAATCACCAAACAGGGTAATGCCCGCATTGGCAATCACGAGGTCAAGCTTACCAAAGTGCTGGACCGTTTCCCGTACCATTTTTTGAATGAATGTTACATCGGCTGCATCTCCCGAAATTGCAATGCAACTGCCTTTTTCTTTGTTGATCGACCTTGCTGCCGCTTCAGCCAACGATTCTTCGATGTCGTTCAGTACAACACTTGCACCCTGTTTCGCAAGTTGGCGGCAAATCTCCAGCCCGATCCCTTGCCCGGCGCCCGTTACAATGGCTACTTTATTTTGAAACACTTTCATTTTTCTGTACTGAGTGGATCAATGGGAATCTCTTGATACCTCACTGCCAGATCCGCCTTTTAGATAATCCATGTCCGCCCCCAAATGGGCCTGCTCTACGTGTTGCTGATATAAACTTACATAGCCCCTGTCATATTTCTTGTGGATTGGCTTCCACTGTTGTTTGCGTTTTTCCAGTTCTGCATCGGAGACTTCAAGAATTAAAGTGCGCTTGGCAACATCCAGGCTGATGACATCGCCGGTCTTCACCACCGCGAAATTTCCTCCCAGCGCGGCCTCTGGTGAGGCGTGAAGGATGACTGTCCCGAAACCAGTGCCGCTCATCCGTCCGTCAGAGATTCTGACCATGTCGTGGATTCCTTTTGCCAACATCCTTTTCGGAACAGCCATGTTCCCTACTTCAGGCATGCCGGGATATCCAATCGGGCCTACATTTTTTAAAACCAGAATCGCGTTCTCATCAAAGTCGAGTTCAGGGCTATCGATTCTTTTCTTGTAATCGTCAATGTCTTCAAAGACGACCGCTTTCCCTGTGTGTTTCATCAAGTGGGCACTTGCTGCAGAAGGTTTTATCACTGCCCCATTCTCACAGAGGGTTCCGCGTAAAATCGCCACGCCTGATAAAGGGTTGAAAGGTTTTGCCACTGTGGCGATCACCTCGCGGTTGTGGCATTCCGCAGTTTCGTAATTCTCTTTTGTCGTTTTTCCATTTACGGTAATGCATTTAGCGCGAAGCAGACCGTCAAGCTCTTTCATCACTGCGGGCAGTCCGCCGGCATAATAAAGGTCTTCCATGAAGTATTTTCCGGATGGCTGCAAGTTGGCGATGAACGGAATGTTGGAGGACAACTTATCGAAATCACTCAACTGGAGTGGCACACCAATCCGTCCTGCAATGGCAAG
>JAYVRH010000262.1:0-6398 GCA_043776495.1 Cyclobacteriaceae bacterium | reverse complement strand
TCGTGGATCGTTCTTTCTCGGAAACCATTCTGAAGACGATTCACTTTAAAAATGATCTGAAATATTTCATCATCATCCTCTCCCTCGGGTTCCTCGCGGCTATCCATTTGATACCTTTCCTTCAGAGCTTATTCGGCATGGTCAGGGTGAGCAGCGGTCATTTTCTTCTTTCCGCCCTAGTAGGGTTTGCCTCGGTCATGTGGTTTGAGTTATACAAAGGCATGCGAAGAAGCTCCGAAGCAGTCGCCTGATCAATGGCATCGCATAGATCCTAAGTGCCATAATCATTTTGGCTTGACCGCTTGCCCTCCTGCCCTCTGCTGTTTTTTCTCCTGATCCTTAAAATACCCACCAAAGAGATGTGGTGCCTCATTGCCTCCATCTTCTCGTTTAATTTCTCTGAGCTCATGCGAACAACGATCAGCAAGGCCTTAGATCAAAAAAAGCTAACTTTGAAAATCTTATGGGTAACTCTTATGCTGAAGTATGAGCGTCAAATTATTTTTTATTCTGCTGGCTGCAGTCTTATTAGATTCCTGTTCACCGTCAACAAAAGATAACGCGACAGGAAAGGCTACGCCCGATGCGCCATCGCCCGGCATGATATGGATTCCTGGTGGAGAATTCATGATGGGCAGCACGGAAGATCAACCCGCCAACAATGCCCTGACCGTGCATGTTGTTAAAGTGGATGGCTTTTGGATGGATGAGACCGAGGTGACCAATGCACAATTCACTGCTTTTGTGAAAGCTACCGGATACAAGACAATTGCCGAACGACCCATTGACTGGGAAGACCTAAAAAAACAAGTACCAGCGGGTACACCGAAACCTCCGGATGATGTATTGCAACCTGGATCAATGGTATTTACGCCACCATCAAGGCCGGTGACGCTAAATGATTACTCGCAATGGTGGATGTGGGTTGTTGGCGCTAACTGGCAACACCCGGAAGGGCCCGCGAGCTCCATCGAAGGAAAGGACAATTATCCGGTGGTGCACATCGCCTTTGAAGACGCAACTTCCTACGCCAAATGGGCAGGCAAACGATTACCAACAGAGGCAGAAAATGAATTTGCAGCCCGGGGTGGGTTGAATGGAAAAACTTTTTCCTGGGGTGACGAATTGAATCCGCATGGAAAATATCTTGCCAACTACTTTCAAGGTGCATTTCCAATCAATGATACCGGTGATGATGGATTCAAGGGTCTTGCACCAGTCAAATCCTTTCCTCCCAACGGATACAGATTGTATGATATCATCGGCAATGTATGGGAATTGTGCTCTGACTGGTATAGTGTGGGGCAGGTATCGATTGGCAATGCCGTACTGACCAATCCAGCCGGTCCATACGCAACGAAAGATCCGGAAGACCCATACGCTATTAAACATGTGTCGAAAGGGGGCTCTTATATATGCAGCGATCAATATTGTTCGAATTACAAACCCAGCGGACGACAAGGTTCCGCATTTGATTCCGGAATGAGTCATACCGGTTTCCGGTGCGCGAAAGATTCGAAGCCAAAGTCCAAAACTCCTAACTCCTAACCCAAATTTCTGTCTCAGAATATTACTTGTTATTTGATTGCCGCTCCGGACAAGCGCCCAACACGGACCGTGAATTTTACGTTAACAAGCTATCTTTAGATTTGTGAGTCAGTTTATTTCAATACTATGAAAATCTCTTTGCTGATATTTTTCCTTGTCTATTTCCATCAGGAGCATCAAACCCAGGATGAATACGTCTGTTTACCATGCGGCTATTCCTGCGATGATAAAATGCATTCGGGACCGGGAACATGCGGAACATGCGGTATGGCACTGGTAAAAAAATCCACCATTAAATTTAATAACATCACCCTGGACGAACTTTGTCAACGCATTCAAACCAATCCAAAGGCAGTGCTGCTGGATGTTCGTTCCGAGGGAGAATTTGAAGGGACCACCAAAGAGGTTCCCTCCTTTGGACATTTTAAGAAAGCGATCAATGTGAACGTGGAGGAACTGGAGATGAGATTAGGGGAATTGTCTAAATACAAAGACCAGGAAATATTGGTGTATTGCAGCCATAATCACCGGAGCCCCAGGGCCAGCTACCTACTCAGCACCAATGGATTTACCAATGTGAAGAATATGACCGGTGGTGTTTCTACCTTCCAGACGCAAACCAGCCAGGAATGCCTAAAAAAGGCGTTTGTCTTTCATCCTTATTAATAATGAGTGTGCTCATCAATTTTACCGGTAAATAATGGACAAGTTCCTTGCCGCCGCCGTTGAAGAGGCCAAATTGGGATTATCCGAAGGCGGGATACCGATTGGCTCGGTCCTTGTTCATGATCACAAGATCATCGGCCAGGGTCATAACAAAAGAATCCAACAAGGAAGTGTTGTGCTGCATGGTGAAATGGATGCACTCGAGAATGCCGGAAGACAGCCGGCATCCGTTTACAAAAAATGCATTCTCTACACGACGCTTTCTCCATGCCCCATGTGCACCGGTGCCATATTATTGTATGGCATTCCCAAAGTGGTCATCGGTGAAAATGAGACCTTCATGGGAAGTGAAGCGCTTCTCAAAGAAAATGGTGTAGAAGTTATTGTGATCAACAGTGATGAATGCAAAGAATTAATGAAGCGTTTCATTCAGAATAACCCAGCACTGTGGAATGAGGATATTGGCGTGTGATAAGGAAGAATCTCAAGCATGCCTTAAGATGAAATCTGCGTCTATATTTAATTTCCGATGAACTGCCTTTAAAAAGATAACATCCGGTTCGCGTTTACCAGACAAAATCTGTGAAAGTTTTGGCGCACCGATTCCCAAAGTTTTGGCAAGTTTAGCCCGCGTTAGTCTTCGCTCCATTCTTCTGAACTCAACTGCTTCTTTCAGGGTCTTGGGTCGCATCGGCATCAATTCCAAGACATTGTCTTCATAGGTTTCCGCAAGCTTTGAAAGGCTTGCCAGCATGGTGGCCTCTCCCTTTTCAAGTTTGTGAAAACCCCCAATCTTGGTGGCCTTTTCCAAAAGCCCTTCAATGGTTTTCATCACAGCCTTATACTGTTTCTCGGTTTTGATTTTAGTCATCATCTCACATTTACTTCAAATTGTTTTACAATCAATCTTGTCATACTCAGCATGAGTGCCTACAAATCTTATATACAGGGTCCTTATGTCTAAGAATATCATGGCTACAAGTCTGTATTTGTTCCCTTTAATGTCAAACACATATCTGTCATTACCGACATAATCAACAGAATTAAAGGTTTGTTTCATTTCGTGCAGGGTCGTCCAATCGGCCCTCCCGGCTTTCAACCACCATTCATTCAATGGTCGTATCGAATCAGAATGCCCTTTACCAAACTTCGTCAGCTTTGTTTTTGAAATGATTACCATTTATCATGTTTCAAATATAGAAACACTATTTCATATAATGAAATATCACATAACCGCACCGATCAATTGAATTCAAATCAGCCCTGTCTGCGCTTACAATTCCGAAAACAAAAATTTACCAGAAGGCTCAACCAAAACTCCTCAGCTCAATTTCGAGTAGGCCATCACCGCCCGCAACTGGCCATAGCCAAATTTCCCATTCAGTATATTATACAAGTCTTTTGATGAAGAACCTTCTGGCAACGTTCGCCGGGCGGCAATGATCTCAAGGACCGATTCTTCGGGCATAAATTTGAAAATACTAACATGACCAGCCGCCACCGCCTTTGCAAGATGAGACTCGATGGTGCCCGCGACAAGGCCTCGATCACCTGCAATTTGCGCTACCGTCATTCCACTGTTGAGAAGATCCAGCGTAATGTCGTAGGTGGTGCGGTCATCGCCAGGCTTAGACTCATCAAGACCGCTTTCAGCCTTTCGTTTTTTCCGTGGTTTCCGCTTAGGCACCATCGGCTCTTCTTTTTCTACCTGCTTTCGGATTTCCGCGAGCAGCATCCCGCGCTCCTCTGCCCTCTGCAGCGTGAGGGATTCAAATTCAAATTTCTCCTGCCCGTTCAGAATTGCTTCAATGAGAAACCCGGCCTTATCTACCTCCTCCCATTTTTTACTGAATGCCTGGTCAAGATCGGTTAATTGAGTCACGTAAGTTTTCACACGCTTTTGCTGCTTCATCACCTCAAGATGGTGCAACAGTGTCTTGATAATTTGAAAAATATGCGCTTTGTAGTACGCGCTTCCTTTTCGAATGCGTTCCATCAGTGCTTTTGAATCGTTCGCGTTAATCAGGTCTGTCAACTGCCATTTGAATTTCTCGGTATTGGCATTTTCAGATTCCAGCGTCTCTGCAATCTGCAGAAGGACGGGCTTCATAGTGCCTTCAGAAAAGCCTTCCTCCACCTGATCTTTCAATATATATCGGATGTCTTTGATCAGAAAAGAGAAATCAAAGGTCTTATTAAGCAGTTGGCGGATGAATTGTTGTTGTCGTTCCTTCATCACCTCTCCCAGTTGACCCGGTCGATGATTGCTTTTCACAAAGGCAACTACCAACTGATCGGTGCTGATCACGGACGGATGAAGTCGGGTGCGCAACACCAGGCCCTCCAAAGTTCGAAGTCTTGAAAGTGCCACATACACTTGCCCATCAGCGAATGCCTGGCCCACATCAATGATCGCTTTGTCGAAGGTGAGGCCCTGGCTCTTATGCACCGTGATTGCCCACGCAAGTTTGATGGGGTATTGCTCAAAAGCACCGACCACATCCTCTTCAAGATCGCGTGTGTCCTCGTTGACGGTGTACTTTTTGTTCTCCCACCGTTCGCGCTTCAACAGATAGCGTGTGTGTGTCTCCGCCATCTCCACCCATACATCCGTTCCCGAAAATTGTTTTATGGTAGCAAGCTTACCATTAAAATATTTTTTTTCTTCACTGTCATTGCGCACAAACATAATCTGTGCTCCCTCCTTCAGTTCTATCTTTTGGAGCACCGGGTACATGCTTTCAGGGAACTCGCCTTCGATGCGGGCTTCAATAAAAAGAGAAGATGTCGTCAGGTTGCGCAGCTCCTTCTGGTTGATTTCGTCGGCTTTATAGTTGTGTGTGGTGAGCGTGATCACCTCGCTCATTTCGCTGATCTCTTCCTCTGTTTTATAATGTGCATTGAGTGCATCGATATCTTCAGAGGTAGCCACATTGTTACGCAGCCCGTTGAGGATGTTGATGAAGACAGGATCATGCTGGCGGAATATTTTGTCAAGCTCAATATAAACGAGGGGATCTGCTTGCAGTGCTTTTGCTTCATAAAACCAAGCACTTGTATAATAATTGCGAAGCGTCTCCCATTCTTCGTTCTTCACCACCGGAGGCAGCTGATACAGGTCACCGATGAAGAGCACTTGTGCCCCGCCGAAACTTTGTCTGAAGTTGCCGCGTGCCGCCTTCATGCGATAGTCGATAGCATCCAGCAGATCGGCCCGCAACATGCTCACCTCATCAATCACCAATAGATCAATCGCCCTGAGCACTTGCTTTCGCGCGCTGTTCAATGGATGTTTCCGCGCCAGTGTATTTTGGTTAATGAATTTTCCGTTCTCACTAAAGTCATCAGGGAGTGAGCGATCGGGAAGGAACGTAAAAGGTGGTAACAAGAATTGAGAATGGATGGTAACACCCCCTGCATTCAGCGCCGCGATGCCGGTGGGTGCCACAACGATCAGCGATTTGTGGGTCAGCTTCCCAAGGTTTTTCAAAAACGTAGTCTTGCCTGTGCCGGCCTTACCGGTAAGAAAAATATGCCCGGAAGTAGTGTTGATAAATTGAGCGGCAGCAGCCAGGAGGTCTTCCATGTATTTAGTAAAAAGAAGATGAAAGTAGCGCATTTCGCCACAACGGCGCAACGACACTTGTAGAAAGTCCGGAAATCCTGCATGCTGGTATCGTGAAAACCAACTTTATCAATGGAATATCGGCAAGCGTAATAAATGGACACGGATACGTTAGATATTGTAGGTCTTCGCGGTTTTTGATGTCTCAGCAAAATACCGCGACCTCCGAACTTTAGTTTAACATGCTCAATGTCGAGCCGCTCTCAATTTGCTCATTGCGATATGTTGGCATTTTATTTCATCGTTAAATTCCAAGATCGCGGCACCCGAGACGGGGCCGCGAAGACACCCACGCACGAATTACACGCTAATTGATTCAGACAACTTTCTTAAGTACATTTCTAGGATTAATACTTCCATCACTCAATGTTAATCCTATGAACTCAACCTTCAAACCACTCACAACGCTCCTCTTCATTCTTGCATCGCTTTCATTAACCGCGCAGAAAAAAGGATCTGCCTCCAATCCCCATATTCTTAATCCTTCCCCGACCACCGTTGCCTGGGGCCATTATTGGTCAGAGATGCCGCCCGCACTCCGCATCCAATCGGGAGACTA
>JAYVRH010000261.1:0-1989 GCA_043776495.1 Cyclobacteriaceae bacterium | reverse complement strand
GGTTCTTGTGTATGCACCTCCATTGTAGACACCATAGCGGCTTGCGTTGTCTTCAGTGCCGCCAAGAATAGTTCCTCCTGAAGATGGGAAATAAATGTATTGCGCCTGCATATCCGGGTTGCGAAATCCTGTCTGGTAGGAGGCCCTGAAATTGTGGTCGTTATTAATGGTATAAACACCTGCGATCCGGGGAGTAACCCTTCCATCAAAGTTGTCAGCTTTATCATAACGAATTGAGGCAGTAAGTTTAAAAGCATCTGCAATTGTCTTGGCCACCTGAGTGTAAGCACCGTATTGATTGACTTTAATTCGCTGAAAGCTAACGCCATCCGTGGGTGCTTCATTGAAAATTGTTCCATTAGAGAAGAGGTCAAACTGGCGGTAGTTTCCGCCCACCTGAACTTCTGCCCACTTGATTTCATTCACAAAATTGTAATTCCCTTCCACGTGATACATCCTGGAATTGTCAATAAAAGAAGCGCCTCCGTTGGGGTAGCCTGTCACAGGCTTTTGGAAATAATTGGCGCGGAGGCCGTCCATTAGGTCTTTAAAAGGTTGCGTACCAGGCTGTGGTCTGTTTCTGTCTCCAAAGGCCCTGGCTGCATCTGGGTTTCCCGCTGCAACACCCGGGATATAACCTTGCATCGCAAGAACGTATTCTGTCACCCAACCAGTTGCGGTTGCCGAAGGAGCTGAAGCATTATAGACTTCATTTGCATAGCCTCCCAATGCTGAGAGGTTGTATGATTTGCCGGCATCGGTTTGAGTCATGTAGCCCCTTAAAAAGAAATTGTCCGCCTTCAGTTCAATCCGGTAAAAATCCTGAGTAAAGTCGCGCAGCGCATATTTTTCTGTTCCTTGATAAATGGAACTTCCACCTCCATGTCGATAAGCAGCTATGGCTTCTATTTTATCGTTGATGCGATAGTGCAGGGCCGCGTCGTATTTAATCGTTTTGGCATCGCGGTTGTCAAGGATATCTTCTTCTTTAAAGCCGGTTCTGGTGACATAGCCAATGCTGGGAACGTTTGTATTGATTTGAGTTTCGTTTCCGTAGCTATTCAAACCATCAAAGTTCTGCTTGGTGCTTAGGTCTGTTGTAGACTCAGGGCTTATCCGATCGGTTTTGTAGTCGCTGCCCAACCAATCGGTGGCTTTCATATAAGAGAAATTTACTTTGAAAGCGAATTTGTTGTTAAATGCTTTTGCATAGCGAAGGCTGTATTGGCCCATGGGGTTTGAACCTCCACCTTGCGAATTGGTAATGCCATATTTTAACTGAGCGCTAAGACCTTGATACTCAAACGGGCTCTTCCCTTTCATGATCATAATTCCGTTGAAGGCATTTGGCCCGTAAAGTGCAGAGGAGGCTCCTGGCACCAATTCTATGCTCTCAGCATCAAGTTCACTAAGGCCCATGATTGTTCCTGTTGGGAAATTAAGTACAGGTGCCTGCGTGTCGATTCCGTCTACCAACTGCACCATCCTCGTGTTTGCAATGGTCGCAAATCCGCGGGTATTGATGGCGGTGAAGTTCATGCTTCCTGATGACGCCTGGACTCCCTTCACACTTTGAAGGGCATCAAAATAGTCAGGAGATGCAGTTTGTTTAATTGCGAGTACATCCAACTTTTCTATGGTAACTGGCGACCGCAGGATATTCTCCTCCACACGGGAAGCAGATACAACCACTTCCTGCCCCAACAGGTTTTGCTCCTCAAAAGTAATATCAAGTGCGGGTGGATTGGCATCTTTAATTTCGATTTCTTGTGATTTGAAGCCGATGAAAGAGAAAACCAATGTGAGGGGTGGGGCCTGATTTACTTTCAGGCTATACTTTCCATCAACATCAGTAATGGTCCCGATCACTCTTCCTTTTACCACAATGTTCACTCCCGCCACCGATTCACCTGTGGCATCTTTCACGGTACCCGCGATTGAGGTGGATTGTGCCATTAAATTCGCTGTACCCAATAGAAGGAAGGCCAG
>JAYVRH010000260.1:0-1992 GCA_043776495.1 Cyclobacteriaceae bacterium | reverse complement strand
ATCGAAGGGATCTTCCACATCAAATGCTTCCGGATAATTCAAAGGAACAATGATCGCAGCGTTGGTCGCTTTTATTTCATTGATTCTTTTGTATTCATCACCGCCACCCTTGATAATATAGTGCACGCCAAATTCATCACCGATCTTATCCGCCTGAACCACATCTTTCCATTCCGCAGCTTCAAATATTTGTGGAATCTTTTGGTTTTGAATCCATGCTTCCAATGAGTTGTCGGCAAAGGGGCGTGGGTTCTGGCTTCCAATCCACTCCGCATCCAGGTATGTCTGACGAAGGAGGGCGATAGAGCCCATCATCGAGCGCGGATAGCTTTGAGTTGAAGTTCCACGGTTAAATGAGTAATTGGCGGAAGCTTTGGCTTTCAGTAATGATTTATTGTCAGTAGACTCAGATAAGGTCACAAAGGCTGATGTGCCTCGTGCAATGCCGTCGGCCTTAAAGGTCATTACAGATCCGAAGCCTATCTTGCGGAGTTCATCTGCAGTCTTGGCATTCACTGTAAATTCATCAGCCGCATTATATTGGGATCGAATGGCCTGGTTGGCATTGTAGGCTCCTTTGGTTTTAGATTCGATCTGCTCTGCGCCTCCAAAAGGATTGCCACCGCGGGGCCGCTCCACATCAGGCAATCCATAACTTGTGTACATGTCGATCAAAGATGGGTACATGTATTTTCCTTTCAGATCGACTGTTGTATAACCTACAGGAACTGCGAGGTTGGTGCCTACCTGTTCGATCTTTCCAGATTTGATCAGTAGTGTGGCATTTTGTAAAGTGATCTGCGCGTCAACGATGATGGTTGCGTTGGTGAATGCAAAAGCCCCCGCCCTTGAATCCTTGACATCATTCCTGGGGAATGTTTCCTGGGCATTTGCAATCAATCCAAAATGTGCCAATGCAACAATCAGAATAACCTTGATAGACTTCATAGAGCAGAATTTTAAAGCCGAAAAATTGACTAATATTTTTTATAGCGTCAAAGTAAGGAATATTGAGCGAGGTCAAAACAGGATTTAGGATGCGTGGTGCAACCTGATGATCAGTTGATGTGGGGTTTGATGGGGGCCGTTCTGTGGGCTATTTCTTGACCTGCAAGTTCTTGAGCACTTTATACACTTCGACTTCTTTGATGAACGAGGTCTGCTCTTCTGGTTTGAAATAGGTCAGGGCTTTTCTATCCAGGTAGGAAACAAAATCTTCGTTCACTTTACCGTCTTTATCTGTAATGGCTGCGATTTTCATACCCAGGTGTTTTGCGAGAAAATGGTAGGCTGCCAGTCTTTTACTTTTGCCATAGTCATGTCCCTCGGTTTCGAAATGAGCATTCTCAACCAATTGTTCGTTTCCATACAACTGATAGATTTTTCTTACAAAGGGGAATTCCACCTTTTCGGTATTCTTTGTCCAGTCTTTACCGTCTGAAATCAGCAACATGGGCCGTGGAGCTGCCAGGCTGGCGATTTCCACATTGGAATAGACCTTGTTCCCATCTTTGTGCACCGGCATACCACTTTCACAATTACATCCCCCGAAGAAATGTGAAGAGACCATCACCACAGGTATGGAGACTTTTACCCTTGGATCTAAAGCCGTCGCCATGAAAGTTTGAGTACCTCCACCTGAAGCGCCGGTCACAGCGATGCGCTCAGGGTCTGTTTCGGGTAACGATAGCAGGAAATCAATCGCACGTATGCCATTCCATGTTTGAAGCAAAAGTCCGTTCTGATATTCATGGTTTACCTGAATGCTTTCGCCGTACCCGACCATTTCAAGCGAAAAAACGACGGCTCCCATTTTTGCGAAGGAGGCACATCGAAGTTGCATGTCATTCCTGTACCTCCCGTAATCTTCGGGCTGATCCCAATGACCATGGGGGCATACGATACCAGCCAGCGATTTATTCGCAATTGTCCCGGTCGGCTTATAAAGATTACCTGCAACAAAGAAACCGGGAACGCTTTCAAAGACCACGC
>JAYVRH010000259.1:0-6415 GCA_043776495.1 Cyclobacteriaceae bacterium | reverse complement strand
AAATAGTTCGTGGAAAGCTGCGATACGGGATTGTTGGCAGGAGAAGGTGTTTTGTTGATCTCAAAAATTTTCAGTGCCACATTGCTAAGGGACGTGTTTACATCACGATAAAATTGATTTTCACGGATGTCAAAAGCTTTGCGTACCCAGTACACCTGAGTGAACGTGATCCCCGCAATACTCAAGGCAGCAAGGACAATGACAATCCGTAAGGTGGTGCGGCTCACCTTGTAAAGATAATTCGTATCTATACCCGCCCGGCCAGGTTTAACAAGTCATTAACATCTTTTAGGAGTTTGTTAACAGCCTGGCTGGGATTTTGATGCGACGTTTGTATCGTTCAGTTGAACAGAGTATTTTTAACCTTTAAATTTAAAAAGAAATGAAGAAATTAGTCCTTTTCGCAGCGTTGGCATTGATTGCCAACGCTGGCTACAGTCAGGTATCAGCTGCTGCTCCAGCAACTCCAAAGGCTGAGATGGCCGTTGCGGTTTTTGAAGCGCAGAATTTTGATTTTGGAAAAATCAAGCAAGGCGTGCCTGCTACCCATGAGTTTACATTCACCAACAAAAGTAAGGTGACCATGGTGATCACTGGTGTACAGGCTTCTTGCGGCTGCACAACACCGGACTGGTCCAAGAACCCAATCCCTCCCGGTGGCCAAGGTTTTGTCAAAGCCACTTACAATGCCGCGAGCATGGGGGCCTTTGATAAATCTGTTACTGTTACTGCCAATGTAGAGGCCGGCGTGATCCCTCTTCGCATTCACGGCGAAGTGGTTACGCCTCAACAATAGACAGAAAAAAAACAAAAAGAAAAGTCAGGCAACCCGCCTGACTTTTTTTATTTTCAAATTCAGCAAAGGTTACAGCTCCCGAATCCAAATATTCCTGTAGCTCACAGGGTTTCCATGATCTTGTAGTACGATCGAAGCTTTTCCATGAGGCTTATACACCGGGAAGCCTTTGTATTCTGTAGGACCAATAATCTGTACGTTGTTTAATGTGAGCACTCCATTATGCAATACAGTAACCGCGGCCTGCGTGATGACACGACCGTTGTCAGTGAAACGAGGGGCGGTATAAATTACATCGTAGGTTTGCCATTCACCAGGTTTTCGACAGGCATTTACCAGCGGGATTGCCTGTTTATATATGGAGCTCGCTTGTCCGTTAGAGTACGTCGGACTTTCATAACTGTCGAGTACCTGGAGTTCATAACGTTCTTGTAAGAAAATTCCGCTGTTGCCACGGCCTTGACCATTTCCAACGATCTCACTGGGCGCGCGCCATTCAATGTGTAACTGCATGTCACCAAACGTCTGCTTTGTTTTTATGACTCCGGTGCCCTTCACCACCGTAAACGCACCATCTTTTACTTCCCACTTTGCGTCAGCCCCCGTCGATGTGCTCCATTTGCTTAAATCTTTTCCATCAAATAAAGTGATTGCATCGGATGGAGCTTCACCGGCAACGGCACCCGCAGTGATCTTTTTGGGTTTGAACTCCCACACTTCGGTTACTTTTGGATCTAATGAATCCCGGGGCACGAGCTGCGCATAGGCCCCGCTGGTAACTATGCAAAAAGCGAAAACGAGGATTTTATTCATGGTTTATTTTTTGATTGAATTTAAATGTAAGCAAATTTTCGATGGAAGAGAATGTGAAATCAGATGGACTACTCCGCTGCGATCTTTACACACTTGATGATTTGAAGACAATATTCTACCGCAAGGAGGCGCAAAGACGCGAAGAATTCTTTGTTTTCCTTTTGCATTGTTTAGCGCCTCCGCGGTAAAGCACACTGAGCCTGCCTTTTCACCGCAAAAGCGCAGAGACGCGAAGATTTTTTATTTTCCCTTTGCGTTCCTTAGCGTCTCCGCGCCTCAGCGGTAAAAGCTTATCCGGGATTATACCGGTTAATGATATCCTGGCTGATGAGTTTGTAAATTTCCGCCACCGCTTCGTCTCTTTGCAAAAATTCTATATGACTGTCAAGGATTTCAAGATCACCACGTTTGGCAGGGCCTGTCAATGCATTTTCCGGACCCAGGGCCAGGCTCTTGGCAATGGTTTCGTTGATCAGGGGGCGGAGCA
Organism: Cyclobacteriaceae bacterium; assembly: GCA_043776495.1. Taxonomy (GTDB): domain Bacteria; phylum Bacteroidota; class Bacteroidia; order Cytophagales; family Cyclobacteriaceae; genus ELB16-189. The sequence goes on along the minus strand of JAYVRH010000259.1, from coordinate 4,319 downwards.
ATTCAAAACTCAGGCTGTTCTTTTCTAAAATTTCTTTCGATACGGTGAGCATGTGATCTACAAAGTTGGATGCAAACACCGCCGCCACGTGCAGTGCCTTTCGTTCTTCGGAACCAATTTTCTTTACGTTGTTGCTGATGGCTTTTCCAAGCGTCATCATCAGTAGTTCAGTCGTTTTATCGTTGCTTTCAATAAAGATGGGGACGGTCTTAAAATCGATGCGCTTGTTTTTGCTAAAGGTTTGTAGCGGATAGAATGATCCGATGTTATCAATGGCAGCAAATTGCAATAGACTCAGGGGTTGACTCCCGGAAGTATGCAGCAGAAAGGCCTCGTCGGGGAGAATAATTTCTGTGGCAATCTCCTCGATCGCGTCGTCGCTTGCAGCAATAATAAAGACTGAGGAAACACTGGCGGAAAAATCAAGGGAGGCCTTCACCTCAGCTTGATACAACCTTTCGGTCAATGCTTCGGCATTTCCCGGATTACGACTGTACACTTCTTTCACCACGAATCCGGCGTTATCCAATGCGGGGGCCAGATGCCACGCGAGATTTCCCGAGCCGATGAAGGAGATATTTATAGGTTCAGACACTCTTTGAATTTCAAGGTTACTTTTAAAAAGGCCCACCCACTTCCATATTGAGTGTGATCAAAAGAGTAGGCAGTAGGCAATATACAATAGGCAAAACATTGCCTAGTGGTGATTGCCTACTGCCGACTTCTAGATCCGTATGCACCATGGTAGTCTTAACATAACGCATTATTGAAGCAATTCTCTACACGTTCACCTTAAAAAGCTCACCCAACTTTTCAGAAGCAAAATCAATTTCCTGTTCTGTGTTGTATTTGCTGAATGAAAACCGAACCGCACCTCGTTTGGAATTGGGATACAATGCCCCAAGCACATGCGATCCTGTGTTGGCGCCGCTGCTGCAGGCGCTTCCGCCCGATGCAGAGATGCCCTGCAAATCCAGATTAAATAATAACATGTCGCTCTCGTCTGATTCGGGGAGGCTCACATTCAATACGGTGTATAGACTTCCGTCGAGATTGCCTGAATCACCATTGAATGAAACACCTGGAATGTTTTCTGTTAAGCTCTTGATCATCCTCGCCTTGATTGCTTTGACATGTGCTTCGTGCTCATTCATTTCGCGGTAAGCGATTTCAAGTGCCTTGGCCATACCAATGATACCATACACATTTTCAGTGCCTCCCCTCATGTTTCTCTCCTGAGATCCGCCGTGGATGAACTGACCAATCTTGCGGTCTTTGCGGATGTACATGAACCCAACTCCTTTCGGACCATGAAACTTATGAGCGCCGGCTGCCATTCCACACAGGTGAAGTTTCTTCAAATCGTGGCGGTAATGTCCCATGGTCTGAACGGTATCAGAATGGAAGAATGCTTTGTGGTGTTCGGTGAGATCCCCCACACGCTGAAGGTCTAGCAGGTTGCCAATTTCATTGTTAGCATGCATGAGCGACACGAGGGCTTTGGGATACTGTATCAGAAGTTTTTCAAGATGGGTCATGCTCACATGTCCCTTTTCATCGAGGTCCACGTGATGCAATTGAATCACTCCTTGTTTTTCCAATACTCCCAGGGTATGTGTCACCGCATGGTGCTCAATCGGCGAAGAGATAGCGTGTTTGATTCCGTAGGTTTGAATACCACTCGTGATGAGGGTATTGTCAGCCTCTGTGCCGCCGGACGTGAAAATAATTTCCCCAGGAGTACAGTTGAGTAGCTCTGCGATTTTCTTCCGGGCAGATTCGATGGCGGCGCGCACCTTTCTCCCATGAGCATGCGTGGAAGAAGGGTTTCCGTAATCTTCCAGCAGAAATGGTTTCATCGCTTCGAATGCTTCCGGATCCAGGGGCGTAGTGGCGGCGTTGTCAAGATAAACTCTCATGGAATTTATGTTTTACAGATTACAATTTACGATTTTATAATCGCTTGAATGTCATCGATGATTTTCTTCGCCAGGGCTTTGGCTTTTGTCTCACTTTGCGCTTCAGCATAAATGCGAATGATGGGCTCTGTGTTCGATTTGCGCAGATGGACCCACTCTTTATCTTTTTCAAAATCGATTTTCACACCATCGATTGAGTTGACTTTTTCACTCTTGTATTTCTCTTTCACCAACTCCAATACCCGGTCGACATTGATTTGAGGTGTGAGCTCAATCTTATTCTTAGAAATGAAATAGGCAGGAAACGATTTCCTCAACGCTGAAGTCTTCAGTTTTGACTTGGCCAGGAGTGTCAGAAATAATGCAATTCCAATAAGTGCATCACGGCCATAATGAAAGTCGGGAACAATAATGCCACCGTTGCCTTCTCCGCCAATCACCGCCTTCGTTTCTTTCATCGCCGCGACCACATTGACTTCTCCTACCGCTGCTGCCAGATAACGCCCGTTGACTTTTTCAGTTACATCTCTAAGTGCCCGGGTGGATGACAGGTTTGAAACGGTGTTTCCCTTTTTCCTGCTGAGTACATATTCGGCCACAGCCACCAATGTGTACTCTTCGCCAAAGGGCTTACCATCTTCCTGGATGAGTGCAAGCCGGTCCACATCAGGGTCTACGACAATCCCCAGATCACATTTTTCTTTTTTCACGAGCCTACTGATTTCTTTCAGGTGCTCGGGCAAAGGCTCGGGGTTATGCGGAAAATGGCCGGTAGGATTGCAATAGATTTTTTTTATTTTTTTCACACCCAGAGCTTCCAGCAATTGGGGAACGGCAATGCCCCCGGTAGAATTAACAGCATCGATAGCAATCTTGAAATTTGCTTTTCTGATCGCCTTCACATCGACCAACGGATGCTTCTTTATTAATTCAATATGTTTTTGGATGTAGTGGTCTTTCTTTTCATAGCGACCGAGTTTGAGAACTTCTGCAAAATTAAATTTTTCTTCTGCAGCGAGTTTTAATATTTCAGCACCGTCGGCAGCAGAGATGAACTCACCTTTTTCGTTGAGCAGCTTAAGCGCATTCCACTGAATGGGATTGTGGCTCGCGGTGAGGATGATGCCGCCACCGGCTTTTTCAAGGGGCACAGCAATTTCCACGGTTGGTGTTGTCGATAGCCCAAGATCAATGACATCAATGCCAAGTCCCTGCAAGGTGGTGCTTACCAGCGTGCTCACCATTTCACCAGAGAGGCGGGCATCACGACCGATGACAATCTTTTTTCCTTTGCGGGATTGTACCCACGTACCAAATGCCGCAGCAAATTTTACGATGTCAACTGGAGTGAGTGCATCTCCAGGAGCCCCACCGATGGTGCCCCGAATGCCGGAAATAGATTTGATGAGTGTCACGGTATAAAATGTGACCGCAAAACTAAACAGGAATTTTTGGAATCTTAGTGATTTTTCACGTCTGGCATGGGCGCTAGCATCATATCCTGCTTATCGGCGTTTGGGCATGCCTCACCGGCACCGATGGTCTTCCCACAATAACCGCAAGCGATGCCTTCTTTGGCGAGGAAAGGACTTTGTGTCGCGCAGGTGCCTCGAAACTCTCCGTTCTTAATGAAGATTAGCCTCACGGACATCAGCGCAAAGAACAACCCGAAAACCACCAGGGTGAGTAAGAATATGGCCATGATGAAATAGTGATTTGGCTTAACTTGCTTCAAAGTTATTGTGAAAACACGAAGATTCTGAATAAAGTTTGCACGAAATGAAAAAGCCCCTCTCCGCACCGGATCCCCACCGCGACGCCAAGCTCAAGGCCTTTGACAGGCTGCTCACCATCATGGATGAATTGCGGGAGAATTGCCCGTGGGACAAGAAGCAGACCTTCGAAAGCCTGCGCCACCTCACCATTGAAGAAACGTACGAGCTCTCTGATTCGATCATTGAAGGAAATGTGCAGGAGGTGAAAAAGGAACTTGGCGACCTGATGCTGCACAATGTCTTTTACGCACGCATCGCTTCCGAACAAAAAGCATTTGACATCACGGATGTACTCAATTCTATTTGCGATAAGTTAATTGAGCGGCATCCACATGTATATGGAGACGTGATCGCAGAGGATGAAGAAGCCGTGAAAGCGAATTGGGAAAAAATAAAATTGAAGTCTGGAAATAAGTCGGTGCTTGGTGGAGTGCCGAAAGGATTGCCAGCGCTGGTGAAGTCCATACGCATACAAGACAAGGCAAGAGGCATTGGTTTTGATTGGGAAAAGAAAGAGCAAGTTTGGGAAAAAGTAGAGGAGGAGATGCAGGAATTTAAAAATGAATTTAATGCAGAAGAAGATAAGCCCATTGATCATGAAAAAGCATTGGGTGAATTTGGTGAT
>JAYVRH010000258.1:0-1993 GCA_043776495.1 Cyclobacteriaceae bacterium | reverse complement strand
GATCGGGGGTCTGGCACGAGGGCTGTGATTGATCGTCCTATGCTCACCGAAATGATTCACATCCTGAGGGGGGCAAAGCCATCGATGATTCTCTTTGACATCTTTCTCGACAATCCTTCTGCGTACGATTCTGCTCTACATGCCGAGCTGTTGCAATTCTCTCCGATCATCATGTCGTCTTACCTCAATGCTGATGGTTCCGTGAATCGACCTCAATCGGGACTTCTTTATGCCCGTGCCCAATACGCCACCAACATTGGGTCTTTTCTAAAATACCAGCTGCTGGACAATGATTCGATTAAATATGTGCCATCAATTATGTACGAACTTACAACCCACGATACCCTCAAGCGTCTGGGCCCAATCGCCAGCTCCAAGACGGCATGGTGGCTGAATTCATTTATTGTGGACTTACCGATACGTCAATCGCATATTGACAATAACGAAATTACGATGTGGAACCTGGGTGATATTCTCAAGTATTCTTCTCCTGAAGAAATTCAGAATATCGCCAAAGGGAAAATTGTAGTCATCGGCGACTTCTATGAGTTTGATATTCACGATACGTTGTTGGGCAAGCAGCCAGGCCCGCTCATCATTGTCAATACTTACCTTGGTTTACTCAAAGGGGTACCGAAGATTACTTTTTGGGGATTCTTTTTTGTATGGCTCCTGTACTTTGCCTGTAGCCTTTACATTCTTCGATTGCATGGTTACCGAAAAAAAATCCAAACCAGTCGTTTCTTCCGGGGGAAAGTGATGAAGTTTGTTTTAAAATATTTCAGCTACCTCGTATTCTTTTCTCTTTATACGGTTCTATTGTATGCCTTGACCGGAAAACACTTTGAATTAATTCTGTTTGCACTCTATTTTAACTTATTTGAATTTTTGGTGCGACGATATAGGAAGAAGGCTATTGATTCAAATCCCATTGCTAACCGACCAGCCTTGTCAAAAGTTAATGGCTAGTAACAATGCCTTTGGCTGTTGGGCGTTGGCTTTTGGCGAGAGAACTCTCCCTAAAGGGATCGCGCGAGCGTCAAAGGGCAGTTAGTATCTTCAATAAACCATTAGATCCTTACGAGATACTCTGTGCCCGTCCGGTAAGTGAAGTGCCTTCAGACTCCCTTCACGATATCAATAAAATCCCTCGCCTTTAAGGATGCACCTCCAACCAGTCCGCCATCTACATCCGCGCAAGCAAATAGTTCTTTTGCATTATCGGGTTTTACGCTGCCTCCATATAATATTGGAATGGATTGAGCGACGGCCTCACCGTACTTAGATGATAATTGCTTTCTAATCACGGCATGCATGTCCTGCGCTTGCTGGGTGCTTGCGGTCTTGCCTGTTCCAATCGCCCATACTGGTTCATAAGCGATGACAACCTTTTTTAACGCTTCTGCCCCAAGATGAAACAAGCTCTCCTCGACCTGTTGGCGTATCAGTGCCTCATGATTTCCCTGCTCTCGCACTTCCAGCGGCTCTCCGCAACAAAAAATCGGGATGAGATTATTCGCCAATACTTTATCTACTTTTTTTGCCAGCAGTTTTCCATCTTCTTTGAAATATTGCCTGCGCTCACTGTGTCCCACAATCACATAAGGAATGTCCATCGACTTCAACATGATGGCTGACACCTCACCTGTATATGCACCTGCATCATGCTCGCTGCAATTTTGTGCGCCCACTGCAACTGCGGCATTACCGAGTTGGTTTTTGATGCCCAGGAGATATGGGAAGGGCACACACAGTACGACCTTCACATTTCCTTTCACCTCCGCGCTTGCCAGGGTCATTACTTCAGAGGTGAGCGCTTTGGCTTCCTCCAATGTCCTATTCATTTTCCAGTTGCCAGCTACAATTTTTGTTCGCATGATGTGGTTATGGTTTATTTTGATTCAAACTTCAGTACATCGACTGGTTTTTCCCGTGTCATTCGAAAGCTTTTGACAGGGCCTTTGTAGGTGATGTGCACCAGGTTCGATTGGTC
>JAYVRH010000257.1:0-1994 GCA_043776495.1 Cyclobacteriaceae bacterium | reverse complement strand
GCCTTTGATGCATCCAGCAAATCATCACATCGATGTCCTGATCGGTAATCGGTTGATTGGTGGGTTTGGTGATCACATCCCCCCTGCTGATATCAATTTCATCTTCCAAAGTAAGAATGACCGACATCGGCGCGAATGCCTCTTTCAGGGAATTGCCATCGAAATCAATGGACTTGATTTTCGTGTTGAAGCCTGAAGGAAGCACGGTAACATCATCACCAGGCCTGAATATGCCACCCGCCACACGGCCGGCATAGCCACGATAGTCGTGATTCTCTTTGGTCTGCGGTCGCACAACATATTGCACCGGGAAACGGGAATCAATATGATTATGATCACTTTCAATATGAACATTCTCGAGGGAATGCAATAGGGTCGCGCCCTGATACCAAAGCATATTCTCGGAACGGTTCACCACGTTATCGCCATTCAATGCCGAGATCGGCACAAACTGGATGTCGAAAATTTCCAACCTGGAGGCAAAGGCATTGTAGTCTTTCACAATGTTTAAGTACACCTGCTCATCATAGTTTACCAGGTCCATTTTGTTCACACAGACAATGACGTGGGGAATCTTGAGCAACGAGGAAATAAAAGAGTGCCGGAAGGTTTGCTCAATCAGTCCTTTGCGTGCATCAATTAAAATCAACGCAAGGTTGGCCGTGGAGGCACCGGTCACCATGTTGCGTGTATATTGAATGTGTCCGGGTGTATCCGCGATGATGAACTTTCGTTTGGGCGTAGCAAAATAACGATACGCCACATCAATGGTAATGCCCTGTTCCCGCTCTGACCTCAACCCATCCGTGAGTAAGGAAAGATCGACATAATCAAAACCTTTCTTTAAACTGGATGCCTGCACCGCCTCAAGCTGGTCTTCAAAAATGGATTTACTGTCGTATAAGAGCCTCCCAATTAAAGTGCTCTTGCCGTCATCAACACTTCCTGCCGTTGTAAATCTTAGTAGTTGGTTCAAGGTCTAATGGTTAACGGTTTTCTTAAAAATTAAAAATACCCAGCTTTCTTCCGGTCTTCCATCGCGGTTTCTGATCGCTTGTCATCATGGCGTGTGCCGCGCTCGGTCTTGCGCGAGGCAGCTACTTCCAGAATAATTTTATCAATGGTATCGGCATCCGATTCTACCGCACCCGTGATGGGCATATCGCCACACGTTCTGAAACGTACGCGTTTGGTCTCTGCGACTTCATTTGGTTTCAGCTTGAGCCACGGAGAAACGGAAAGCAAAGCTCCATCACGGTTGATGACCTCACGATCGTGTGCATAGTAAAGTTTTGGAATGGGGATGTTGTTGGAAGCGATGTACTGCCAAACATCCATCTCGGTCCAATTGGAGATCGGGAACACACGGAAGTGTTCGCCCATTTGCTTGCGGCCATTAAAAAGGTTCCAGAGTTCCGGTCTTTGATTTTTAGGATCCCACTGACCAAACTCATCGCGATGCGAAAAAAATCTTTCCTTGGCGCGCGCCTTTTCTTCATCTCGACGTGCGCCTCCCATAGCGGCATCATACTTATATTTCTCAATCGTTTCCAAAAGAGTGACGGTCTGAAGTGCATTGCGGCTGGCATTGAAACCCGTTTCCTCGGTCGCCTTGCCCTTGTCAATACTCTCTTGAACAGAGCCAACAATCAATTGTACCCCCAACTCATTCACCAACCAGTCTCTATACTCCATCGTTTCAGGAAAATTGTGACCCGTGTCGATGTGAACCAGCGGGAATGGAATCCTTGCGGGATAAAATGCTTTGCGCGACAGGTAGGCCAACACAATTGAGTCTTTACCTCCTGAAAACAATAAGGCAGGTTTATCAAATTGTGCTACCACTTCCCGAATGACAAAAATGGCCTCCGATTCCAACTCCTTCAACTGATCAAGATAATACTGGTTCATTTAGAATTGGATTTTTGGCTTGACGATACGCAGCAGCAAATCTATCGAATCCCCCAATGGCATTTCAGACGATTTCAAAACAA
>JAYVRH010000256.1:0-6424 GCA_043776495.1 Cyclobacteriaceae bacterium | reverse complement strand
GTTAAATACTTATGGTGCATATCAAACGATTACAGGAAGACGGGGCCGACATTTTGGCGGTGGTGGGCGAGATTGATGCCAGTTCATCCATCGAACTTGATCTTGCCATCGCTAAGAGCGTAGGGGAGGGATCGACTAGAATAATGATCGACTGCAGTGCGCTGGAATACATTTCTTCAGCGGGCCTTGGTGTATTCATGTCATACATAGAAGAATTTCGGGATAAGCAAATTCGAATGGTGCTTTTTGGTATGAAGGAGAAAGTTGCCAACACTTTTCAGATTCTGGGGCTATCGGATTTGCTCAACATCAGCACCAATAAACAAGAAGCAAAGAAACTATTGCATGAGCTATCAACATAAGATAAACTGTAGCCTTGAGAATCTCAAAGGCATGCGCGACTTCATCAGGAAGTCGCTGCGAAGCCATGTTGTTTCAGATGTGGAATTAAATGAAATCATTTTAGCGCTGGATGAGATGTGTTCGAACCTTATCATCCACGCGCATCAATGCAATCCTAACCACCATCTTGAGTTGCATATCCAGGTCAAAGAAAAAACCAAACTCGTCTTTGAAATCATGGACGATGGAGTCATGTTTGATATCAATCGCTTTCATGAACCAGAGATTGACAACCTCATTCATGATAAACGAAAAGGCGGCCTTGGCATCCGACTTGTTAAATCCATTATGGATGAGGTACATTATGGCACCCGCCATGGTCGCAATGTATGCACACTTGTAAAAAAAATTGGCTAAGTATCCTCATTGGCTGGCCGCACCTCGTATTTTTGCACGTTTTAGAAATCAAAGAATCGTGCGCACGGCTTTATTCGTTCTATTTTTGGCATTAAATGGTCAGGCCGTGGGGCAGGCATCGAAGGCACCTAAACCAGTTGCGCTGTTTTGGGTAAAGGAAAGCCCGGTGTATACGGACGAGTTCATGTACCTCTATAAAAAGAATCACTTAAAGCCAGATGATTTTGGTGAAGGGAAGATCAACGAGTATCTCAACCTGTTGGTCAACTTCAAATTAAAAGTCACAGAAGCCAAAGCCCGCGGGCTTGATACCACAGCGGCATTTCAGAAAGAATTTAAGTCCTACAGCGACGAATTAAAGAAGCCTTACATCGCCGAAAAAGATGAACTTGACCGGTTGACCAAAGAAGCTTATCAGCGATTGCTGGAAGAGGTAAAAGCTTCGCACATTCTGATCTCCACGAAACCCGATGCCACGCCGGAAGATACTTCGACGGCGTATAATAAAATTACTTCCATTAGAGCAAGGATCATGGATGGAAAGGACTTTGAAAAAATGGCAAGCGAAATTTCAGAGGATCCATCGGCAAAAACAAATGAAGGCAACCTTGGTTATTTCACAACCCTCCAAATGGTTTATCCTTTTGAGCAGGTAGCATACACGCTGAAAGTGGGAGAAATTTCACAGCCGGTTCGTACCCGGTTCGGATATCATTTGATAAAAGTTACCGATCGCAGGTCAGCGCGCGGAGAAGTTGAGGTTTCGCACATTATTTTAAGAACAGGAGCTGGCGATAACGCGAAGGTCAGAAATAAGATTTTTGAAATTTTTGAGCAATTGCAGGGAGGCAGAAATTGGGATGAACTTTGCAAGGAGTTTTCAGATGATCTCGCAACGAAAAATTCCGGAGGACGGCTCAGACCATTTGCTGTTGGCACCTTGGCAGGGGTACCTGAGTTTGAGGCCGTCGCATTTTCTCTCAAAGAACCCGGGGAAATTTCTGATCCTTTTCAATCAACCTACGGATGGCATATCGTGAGGCTGGAGAAAAAGATACCAGTGCCGCCCTTTAGTGAAGTAGAGAAATCACTCAGGAACAAGGTTGGTCACGATGAGCGAGTGAAATTCGCAGATCTTAAACTTTTGGAAGAGAAGAAGAAGCAATACAAATTCATTGAAGACCCCCAGGTATTAAAATGGTTCATGGATTGTGCTGATTCAAACTTGCAAAAAGGAAAATGGAAATTTAACGGTGATGATGCTTTCAAATCAACGAAACTTTTCTCAGTTCAATCCAGCGATTATAGTGCCCGAGAATTCGCCACGTTCATTCTAAAGAACCAAAATGTAACCAGCCTTGCGGGAATGCCTTACATGGTGCAATTGTATAATCAATTTGTAGAAGAAAAGATCAATGAAGCTGAAGAAACCAGATTGAAAGCCGAAAACCCTGATTTCAGGAACTTATTGACGGAGTACAGGGAAGGCATTCTCCTGTTCACAATCATGGAGAAAGAAGTTTGGAATAGGGGCCCTGGAGATTCGGCGGAGCTGAAGAGAACATACGAAGGGAATAAGGATCGATATAAGGCTGGAGAACGTGTGCGGGCAAGAATTTTTTCAAGTACAAACAAGAAATTTATTGAAGAGATAAAGAAGAAGGTTGCGGAAGGAGATTCGCTGGGAGCTGATGATCTAAAAAGACTCAAGTCGATGGTGCCATGGCGAAACTTTGAAAGAGGAGAGAACAAGGTCATAGACAAGGTCTCATGGGCAATCGGCCTTCACGATGTCCAATTGGAGGAAACCTACTATCTTGTCGAAATTGAAAGTTTAATACCCTTGGGGATTAAGAGTTTTGATGAAGCCCGTTCACAGGTAATCGCAGATTACCAGACAGCATTGGAAAATAAATGGATCGAAGAACTAAGGCTCAAATATCCCGTGAAATTCAATAATAAAGGCAGGAAACTCGTGGTGGAAGAACTGGTAAGAAAATGAAAATCAGAGCTGAATACCGGATTGCACAACTCTTGACCGTTTTATTGATGATGATCATTTTGATACGATGTGATCTCATCAGGATGAAAAAGGAAGAGAAGGTTACCGTACCAGTTCGCAAAGCAGTTGCCCGGGTGAATGATAAATACCTTTATCAAGATGAATTGGCAGGCATTGTAAATCAAAACTCTACGGCTGATGACAGTGCAGCACGGATAACAACCTATATTAATAGCTGGATACGCAAGCAATTGCTCATTGAAGAAGCGATGAAGCGCATCAACATCAATGAAGCAGAGGTTGCGCGTAAAGTGCTTGACTACCGCTACAGCCTGATTGGCTATGAATACCAGAACTATTATATCCAGCAACATCTTAATGACAGCATTTCAGAACAAGACATTGAAGGATATTACAAGAAGCATTTGGATAATTTTATTTTAAAACAAAACATTGTTCGAGCCACCTACATTAAGGTGCCCAAGACCGCACCCCGGACGGGGAAAGTGAAAGACATGATATTCTCTGGTAAAGAGAAAGATCAGAACGAACTTAAATCATATTGCCTCAGTTTTTCAGTTGCGTATCATTTGAGCGATAGTTCCTGGATTCCCTTTGATAAACTGGTAGTCAATTCACCTATGGTAGAGATACCGAATAAGATCCAGTTTCTGCAAAAGAATCCTTTTTATGAAACCAATGACAGTGACTTTTTATATTTTCTAAAAGTGGATGACTATAAAATTTCCGACAACATTTCGCCGTTAGAATTCGTGAAAGAAGACATTCGGAATATTCTCTTAAACAAAAGAAAAGTAGAACTTGCAAGAATATTGGAAGATGAAGTGTATGAAAATGCTGTCAAACAGAAGAATTTTGAGATTTTTAATCGGTAGCCTACTGCTGATAGGGGTATGGCCAAGCTGCACGGCGCAAGAGACAAAAGGCTTTGTTGCCGACAAAATCATCGCTAAGATTGATAACTACATTGTGTTGCGATCAGAGCTTGAGGGGTCCTTTCAGAACTATTTGACAAATGGCGGCACCGCTTCAGAAGAGGCTAAATGCGGGCTTTTCAGTCAACTGGTCATTAATAAACTCCTGGTAGCCAAAGCTGAAATTGACTCGATCATTGTCACCGATCTCGAAGTAGATAATAATACAGATCAGCGCATGAACATGATCCTGCAGAACTCTGGCAATTCCCCGGAGCAACTCGAACGGACATATGGTAAATCACTGGATCAAATCAAGCTGGAATTACGTGATCAAATACGCGAACAATTGCTTGGAAATGAGATGCAACGAAAGATCACCAAGGACCTCACAATAACTCCGGCAGAAGTAAAGCGTTTCTTTAATCGAATTCCGCCAGACAGCCTTCCGTTTTATTCGGCTGATGTGCAAGTAGCCCAAATTGTGAGGACTGCTAAAGTGAACGAGACTCAGGAATATGAAACGAAGAAACGTCTTAGCGAACTTCGGGATCGAATATTAGCTGGAGAAAATTTCAATGAACTTGCCAAAAAATATTCGGAGGATCCTAGTGCCCAATTCAATAATGGCGAAATGGGTTATGTAGGACGTGGTGCTATGGTGCCGGCGTATGAGGCCACGGCTTTCAGAATTAAAGTGGGTGAAATTTCCCAGCCATTTAAATCGGACTTTGGTTTTCATATTCTGCAGCTCATCGACCGCCGGGGAAATGAGTACAACTCTCGTCACATTTTAATTTCAGCAGTACCCTCAAAGTCGGACTTAATGAGGGCAGAAAAATTTCTGGACAGTATACGAAGGAAGGTAGTTAAGGACAGCATTAAGTTCGAAACGGCGGCCAAGCAATTTTCTGACGATCAACGGACCAAAGGATTTGGTGGCTTTTTTGCCGATCAGGATGGAGGCACAAAAATTTCAATTAAAGATCTCGATCCAGTTGTATACTTCACGATTGACAGCATGAAGGAAGGAACGGTTAGCAAGCCCATCGTCTATCGTACCGATGATGGCAAGGATGCAGTCAGGATTTTGTACTTCAAAAGACGCCTTCCTCCCCATCAGGCTAACCTGGAGGATGATTGGCATCGCATTCAGGGAGCTGCAATGGGCCAGAAGAAGGACAAAGTGATGGATAAGTGGTTTACCAAAGCGCGGCTGGACGTGTTCATCAAAATAGACCCCGCTTATAAAAAATGCGGAATTTCCGAGTAATATTTAATTAGACACAGCATAAAATTGTTAACATTTCAACCTCTGAAGAGTAATCCAAGAAGGAATGCAAAAATTTTCAAATGATGTAGAGGCCGCCAATGCGTTAGCGGAATCTTATAAGAAACTGAAAGCCGAAATCGCCCGTGTCATTATTGGGCAGGATGACGTGGTGCGCCTGGTACTCACCGGCATTTTTTGCCAAGGGCACTCCCTTCTGGTGGGAGTGCCAGGCCTGGCGAAAACATTGCTTGTTCAAACCATTGCCAATGCGCTTGATCTTCAGTTCAAGCGCATTCAGTTTACTCCAGATCTCATGCCGTCCGATATCGTCGGTGCAGAGACGATGGATAAGGAACGTAATTTTCACTTTGTGAAAGGACCTGTTTTTGCCAACATTGTTTTGGCCGACGAAATCAACCGCACTCCTCCTAAGACCCAAGCAGCTCTGCTAGAGTCTATGCAAGAGTATTCAGTCACCATCTCAGGGCAGAAATATGATTTGCCGAGACCTTTTTTTGTGCTTGCCACCCAAAACCCAATTGAACAGGAAGGAACTTACCCACTGCCGGAGGCGCAACTTGACCGGTTCATGTTCAATATCTTCCTTGACTACCCTACTTACCAGCAAGAACTCGACATCGTGAAGATGACGACAGCAGACGAGATTGCCTCTGTTGGGAAAATTTTATCGGCGGAAGACATTCAGTATTTTCAGCATCTTGTAAGAAGAGTTCCAATTGCAGACAACGTGGTGGAATATTCCGTCAAGTTGAGCCACCTCACACGTCCCGGCCGAAACGGGTCACTGATTGCAAATGATTATCTGGAGTGGGGAGCAGGGCCGCGTGCATCTCAGTTCCTTGTGCTTGGAGCCAAATGCAATGCCCTTCTCAACGGAAAATATTCTCCTGACATTGAAGACGTGAGGGCTGTCGCCAGTGCGGTACTACGCCACCGGATTGTGCGCAACTTTAAAGCAGAAGCTGAAGGAGTTACCGTAGATGGTATTATCGAGAAGCTTGTAACGTGAGTGTAATGCCTCAGCCTTCCTTAAATCTTCTTACCATTGACATTGTAAATCCAAGCATCAAAATGACGGTGCCTATCCATAAGACGTTGATATAAGGCTTTTCCATTGCTTTGATGATCACCCAGTCTTTCTGACGCCCATGGAGGCCCAGGGTGAATTCGTTGGTTTCAGGATGGATGTTAAGCAACGTGATTTTCACCCCTAGTTCCCCCACTTCAAATGGAATTCTCCCTACCTCACTGCGATCCTTTATCAGAAAAATCGGCTCTGCATGATAGCTGGCGTGTTCTCCGTCAATCTTAATATTAGCCTTCACCGCAACGTCATTCTCAGTCATTACAACCCCGGGGATTTGGTCCATACGCTCCACCTTTTCAAGTACGGCGACATAGTCGTTCACGAAAAATTGCTGACCGATTTTTACC
>JAYVRH010000255.1:0-1997 GCA_043776495.1 Cyclobacteriaceae bacterium | reverse complement strand
CAGAAGCGCTGGCCCGAACCGCACAGAACACCTCAGCGCTGGCCGACCTCAATGCTCTGCGGAGCAAAAGAATTTCTAACTATGTGAATGAAAACCTTACCGGACCGGCTTTGCTCACCGCAATTGCTGTAGAGCGAAGAAAAGAACTTTTTCTTGAGGGGCATCGCTGGTTTGATTTGAGAATGGCAGCTCAGGGGATTGTGCGGGGCAGTGATTGCAAGGCACCTTCAACAGTATGCTCACTCTCTGCCAATAGTTTCAGATATGTATGGCCAATACCACAGGCTGAAATGAAAGCGAATCCGAACATTGCCGAACAACAGAACTCAGGCTATTAAAGAAAAGAATGATGAGGCGCTTGTTAAGAAAAATTCTGGTAGCGGCAATTATGATGGGTTCGTGTATGTGCAGTCAGGAGCCAGAAAAAATAATTTACACCGGATCGGACTTTGTTTTTTTTGATTCGAAACCTCAACTTACCCTCTATGAGAATCAAAAGACTGCCCTCTCCATTTCTATTAAGGTAAACCAGGCGCAGGTCGACAACACACAGGTGACCTTTGAGGTGGTGGGCGAAAACGTTCTGGCGGGCTCCGACTATAAAGTACAAACGGTGAGTCCTGTAGAAATTTTGCGTAGTAAATACGGTGCGACAATTTCAATTTTACCGGTGGATAACAACATTGTCCAGCCCGAAAAGCGTACGATTACGGTGAGAATTAAGAGTGTAAATAATCCAATGCTGTCCGTCCAGGTTGTCAAAGAGGTGCAGATCAATTTACTCGATGATGATTGCCCTGCCACGGTGCCAAAGGTTTCAATTTGGGTTGGGAATGTGAACATTCAGGGCGGCTCTTCACCCTCCACAGGTACTTCTGAAGCGGGGGCAGGTGGGATTTGCGGAGGTTCCCTCGTAGTCACCGGAAAATTTGTAGGAAGCGATAATCCCTCCAGCACATTCACAATCATCCTGACTCAAAACGCCGCTACGCCTACCAAAGGCTTCGCCTCCGTGGTGCGGAGTCCTTTATTTCCAGGGTCCACCCGATATGAATATGAAGCTTCCGGCACTTACGACGAGGCGGGCAAGAACATCTCGCTCAACTACACGATCTATGATACAACCGACAAGACGTTTCAATTGACAGGTACTCACATTATTACGCCCAAATGATTACCGTATTTCGTATTTGGGTATCTATCCAGGAATTATGTTCATGAATTGTTGTTTCCTAAAATTTACCCGGGTGTTGGGTGTTCAGGGGATTTTTATTTCTATCCTGACGATTTACGCGATTTCCGCATTCTCTCAGACAAAGCAACGTACGTTGCCCGAGATTGACAGGGACTTCCAGGCTTATCAGCAGGAGGCAGATGTCCGGATTCAAAACTACCTGAAGAAAAATCGGCAGGCCCGCATATCGTTTTATCAAAATGGTTCGGCCCATCTTCTGGTGGATGTAAATGAAAACGGAATACCCCTTTACCTTAAGACAGATAATTCAGTAGTGGCAACCTCGATCAATGTTCAGCAACTTAGAACCGGTGGAAGCCTCGGAATAAATCTATTGGGTACTGGAATCCGCCTGGGAACATGGGAAGGTGGCAAAGTCCGCATCGACCACGTAGAATTGGTAAACAGAGTGACGCAAGCAGACGCACCCGCTTCATTTGATGACCATGCAACCCATACAAGTGGCACCATGCTTGCGACGGGGATTAATCCCCTTGCAAAAGGAATGGCACCCGAAGCAACACTTGTGGCGTATGACTTTAATAATGATGTGAGTGAAATGGTATCACAGGCAAGGCCTGATCAAACTTCGTTGGTGTTATCCAACCACTCATATGGTACCGAATCAGGATGGGAATACGATGGATCGAAATGGACATGGCACGGCGACCCTTCTATCGATCCCAATACAGATTATAAATTTGGATTTTACGACACCAAATCAAATCAGTGGGATGCCATCGCTTATAATGCACCTTATTAC
>JAYVRH010000254.1:0-1999 GCA_043776495.1 Cyclobacteriaceae bacterium | reverse complement strand
TCTTTTCTGGTAAAAAAAGATCCCTATCCGAAATATAATAAGCTATCAGATCTAAAAGGTCCTCTATTGTTTGTCACCACGAGTGAGGAGAATGACTTAATTGGAGTGGCAGGTGAGGACAAATCCAAATTTGACAAAGTAATACTCGACATCACCAATGATAAAGACCGGGCAAAGACTTTCATGCGTAACTATTTTAGACGTGTAGAATACGCCAACACCAGGTTTACTTCATATAAAGAGGGATGGAAGACGGACCGGGGCATGATCATTATTGTCTTTGGCGCCCCGGATGAAGTGACGGTAAACGACCAGCTGGAAATCTGGACATACAAAACTCCACGCCAGCGGTTTTCTTTTACAAAATCCGGAAGTGTTTACCATCCCGATCATTATGTGCTTGTACGCGACAAGCAATACACGGAAGATTGGTACCTTACCATCGATTTGTGGAGGAAAAGCAGGTTTTAATCTTAAGCATTCTTTCACAATAACGACTGGCAAAGCAAGAAGATAAATGGACAAAGCAGATCTCATCTATGGAACCCGCGCAGTGATGGAGGCCGTGCGGGCCGGAAAGCAAATTGATAAGATCTATTTGCAAACAGGGTTGACCAACGACCTTATGAAAGAGTTGGTCAACACGTTGAAAGAAAAGGATGTGCCTTACAGTTGGGTGCCGATCGAAAAAATCAATAAGCTCACCACTAAGAATCATCAAGGCGTTGTCGGCTTTTTGTCCGCTGTTCAATATGCTTCCCTTCAGGGCCTTATTGACCTTGCTTACGCCGAAGGGCGCACACCTTTTTTTCTTTTGCTGGATCGCATTACAGATGTGAGAAACTTCGGTGCAGTAGCCCGGACTTGCGAGTGTGCGGGATTGGATGCATTGGTGATTGAGGAAAAAGGCAACTCCCCTGTGACGAGCGATGCGATGAAGACTTCAGCAGGTGCGCTCCATCACTTGCCGGTCTGTCGTGTAAAGTCATTGAAGCAAGCTATGAAAGACCTGAAGGACAACGGCATTCAGATCGTGGCATGCACAGAAAAAGCTTCACAAAATCTCTATGAAGCAGACCTCTCGACTCCCACCGCTCTGCTATTGGGATCAGAGGAGGATGGCATCTCTCTACCACTCTTAAAAGATGCAGACATCGTTGCGAAAATTCCGATGAAGGGAAAAATAGAATCACTGAATGTTTCCGTGGCGGCGGGAATTGCCATCTACGAGGTAGTCAGGCAAAAATTCTATAAGTAGTCGGTACCGTCTGACTTTGCCTTCAAGTCATTTACATACCTGCGGAAAAGTTCTTCTTTGTCTTTCTCGCAAATAATTACCACGTTGTCGAAAATACCTACGAGGTATCCATTAAGTCCTTGCACGACTAGTAATCTGTCATTCGGTCCATTGATCACAGAATTGCGTGTGTTGTAAACGAGCGCATTTGCATTCACCACATTATTGTCATCATCTTTTACAGAGGCTTCATGAAGCGAGGCCCAGGATCCGAGGTCTGACCACGTGAATTTTCCCAACGAAACATATACATTGTCGGCCTTCTCCATGACACCATAGTCGATAGAAATATTCTTTGTCTGTGCGTAGATCCGCGTGACCAGGGCCTTCTCGTCGGATGTGAACAACTGTGGGCGGATTTCTTCAAAAGCTTCGGACAGCTCGGGAATATATCGTTGGAAAGCTTTCAGAATCGCGTTCACTCCCCATACAAATACACCGGAATTCCAGACGAAATCGCCGCTCTCTATAAACGTCTTGGCAAGCGCGATGGCAGGCTTCTCAGTAAACGTTTTGACTTTCTTAAGATTTGATTTGGCTTCAAGGAATTGGATGTAACCATAGCCAGTTTCTGGGCGGGTAGGCTTAATGCCCAGCGTAATAAGTTTGTCTTGTGATTTTGCCTGGTCAACTGCCTTCTGGAGGGTCTGGATAAATTCTGCCTCACTCAAAATCAAATGATCCGTCGGACTTACAATCATG
>JAYVRH010000253.1:0-1999 GCA_043776495.1 Cyclobacteriaceae bacterium | reverse complement strand
ATTTGTTGCATCTGCTCCATGACGGCGTTGGTGACACGCTGATTGCCATGACCGATGTTTACGTTCATCAGTCCTGAGGAGAAGTCAATGTAACGTTTACCGTCGTAATCATAGAGGTAGACCCCTTCGCCAAACTTCACGGCAATTGGCGCAATCCCTTTTTGTTTGCTCCAGGAGAATAGCGTGTAGTCAAGATTATCCTGGACGATCTCCTGCGATTCTGAAATGGTTTGTGTTCTCATTTGCGAATGTGTTAAAGTGCTAAAGTGTTAGGGTGTTAAAGTGCTTAAGTATTGATGCGTTAATGCTAAAGTGCTGAAGTGTTTGTCTTCATGTGTTAATTATTATCAGGTTGAGATTTAATCGCCTTGCAACCCTTTGCCTATTGCTCCCGATTGCTATCGGGATGCCTACTGCCTACTTTAAGATTATACATGAATACAGAGTTAACGTAACACTAGCTCATCCAATTAATCCCTGCTTCCGGATTCCATTTTGTTGTTGTCTTTTTAAGTTTTGTCCAGAATTCAATGGAGCTTTTTCCCGTGATATCGCCGACGCCGAATTTGCTTTCATTCCAGCCGCCAAATGAAAAAGGCTCACGCGGAACAGGAACACCGACGTTGACACCAATCATTCCGGCGCTGGCGTTGTCGATGATATAGCGGGCAATTCCTCCACTCTGTGTGAATACCGATGCGGCGTTGCCATAGGGATTAGCATTTTCAATGGCCAGCGCTTCATCCACGGTGTTGGTGCGCATGATGCTGATGACCGGGCCAAAGATTTCTTCCGTGGCCACCGACATCGTGGGCTTAACAAAATCGATCACCGTAGGGCCAACATATGTTCCTTTTTCTTTCCCCGCAACTACGACGTTTCGTCCATCCACCAGAATCTTTGCGCCTTGCTTCTCTGCCTCTGTAATGTAGCGTTCAATTCTTTCTTTGGATTGCTTGTTGATCACCGCGCCAAGATTTTTTCCGGGGACAATCTTTCTTGCCTCATCACAGATTTTTTCAACGATGTGGTCTACTTTTCCGACGGCCACCATGGCAGAAGCCGCCATGCAACGTTGTCCGGCACAGCCACTCATCGAAGCGGCCACATTCTGGGCGGTCATGGCTGGGATGGCATCCGGTAAAACGATGAGATGATTTTTTGCTCCACCCAGGGCAAGGCATCTTTTATAATTATGGGTTGCCCGTTGGTACACCAGTTTGGCGACCTTCGTAGATCCTACAAATGAAATCGCTTCAATACCTGGATGATCACAGATGGCCTCCACGATCTCAACATCGCCATGCACGACGTTGAATACTCCGTCTGGCAATCCTGCCTCTTTTAACAGGGAAGCCAATCGACCCACACTTAACGGTACCTTTTCAGAAGGTTTGATAATCATACAATTTCCGAGCGCAATGGCGTTCGGCATGGTCCAGTTGGGAACCATGCTTGGAAAGTTGAAAGGAACGATCGATGCCACTACACCCAAGGCCACGTGTTCCGTGCGACATTCAACCCCTTTGCTCACCTCCAATACTTCTCCTGTAACCAATTGTGGTAAGGAAGTGGCAAATTCACTCAGTTCAATGCTCTTTTCGATTTCAGCTACTGCTTCTGAATAAGTCTTCCCATTTTCTTCCATCACGAGTTCAGCAAGTTCTTTTAAGTTCTTTTCCAGCAAATATTTGTACCTGAAGAATACTTGTACCCGCTCTTTAATTGGCGTTCTGCTCCAGCCTGGGAAAGCCACTTTCGCAGCATTCACCGCCAGATTCAGGTCTATCATGGTAGACATCGGCACGGTGGATAGAGGGTTTCCATCAATGGGTGAAATTACATCCAGGGTTCGGGTAGAACGCGCGGCGATAAACTGGCCATTGATAAAATTAGAGATGGCAGGATACTTCATACAACAAGGATTAATTGTCTATTATAACTAAAAGTAGTGATAATAATAAAAAAAATGCAATATTGATACAATAAAATGCAAAAT
>JAYVRH010000252.1:0-6439 GCA_043776495.1 Cyclobacteriaceae bacterium | reverse complement strand
TCAATACCCTTGTCCGTAAGCTCGACGCTGTTGTCTTTTTCATCGATCACAAAATAGAGAGGCGCATCCGCCACCGGCATTTCTTTTTTGTTGTCTTGCAGATGGTAGTTCTCCGTTTTTTGTAAGATATTCTTACTTCCTGTTTCGCTGAGATATTTAATCAGGGGTTTGAACTTAGGCATCCCACGATGTGCACGGAAAAGGGCCAGACCGCCATCTTTGTCGTTTCCTTCGGCAAGCAATTTTCTTGATTCATTTAAATACTGTGTAACCAGTTTTTTCTGGGCTTCCACTACTTTAAAAATGCGGGGCTTCAGATCATAAAACTCATGCTCATCACCTCGTGGTACAGGACCGGAGATAATAAGTGGCGTACGTGCTTCGTCCACCAGTACGCTGTCTACCTCGTCCACCATGCCATAATGATGCCCTCTTTGAACAAGTTCATCCGGGTCGCGGGCCATATTGTCGCGTAAGTAGTCAAACCCAAATTCATTGTTGGTACCGTACGTGATATCGGCCTGGTAGGCATTCCTTCGAGCAATCGAATTGGGTTCATGCTTATCAATACAGTCGATGCTCAGCCCATGGAACTGGAACAACGGACCCATCCACTCGCTGTCGCGGGTGGCGAGGTAATTGTTTACAGTGACGATATGTACTCCGCGCTTAGCCAGGGCATTAAGAAATGCAGGAAATGTGGCCACTAAAGTCTTTCCTTCGCCGGTGGCCATTTCAGCAATTTTACCTTCATGCAACACGATACCACCAATGATCTGTACATCGTAGTGTACCATGTCCCAGGTAATCATGTTGCCTGCCGCCATCCACTGATTGTGCCAGCGTGCTTTTTCACCTTCAATTTTAATATGGTCGTATCGTGCGGCAAATTGGATGTCAGATTCCTGTGCGTTCACGTCGAGGTATTCATTTTCTTTGAATCGCCTGGCTGTTTCACGCATGATTGCAAAAGCCTTTGGAAGTACCTCCATCAATATTTTTTCTAATTCTTTATTACGGTCTTTTTCAATTTGGTCAATCTGATTAAAGATGGCTTCCTTTTCGTGGAGGTCAAGGTCTGGATGATCGTTTACATCTTTGTGAAGGCCTGCGAGCTGATCATCAATGGGCTTGAGTTTCTCATTGATATAGGCTTGCACTTCTTTTGTCTGGCCCCTGAGTTCATCATGGGAAATCGACTTCAGTTTCTCTCCTTCACGCTTCGTTGCCTCCACCAATGGCATGACGCGCTTGATGTCTTTATCAGATTTGGAGCCGAATAATTTGGCAATAAGTTTAAGCATTCGTCGTCGTTGTTAGTTGGTGATTGTTGGTTGTTGGTCATCAAGGCTTCTCTCACGATCCACCAGTGACTAACAAAGTACAACCACCAAATGGGCCGTAAAGTTAGGATTTTAAGAGGTGCAATTATAGTTCCAAAGGCTACAGATGTGCAGTTTGACAGTATTCTGTGGGTCTGGGACCGCTCAAAGTGGTCCTACGGCTACATCCAGGTCTCAAAAACCAATTGTACAGGCCCTCTAAGGTAAATGTTGCGAAAAGTGCCGTTCTGACGTGTTTCAAATTCTACTTCCAGTTGACCGCCAGGTGAAGTGAGTTTTATCGGGGAAGTGAGCCCGAATTTTTTAGCCACCACCAGCGCACAGGCTGTGGCGCCCGAGCCGCTTGAATAGGTCTCATCCTCCACCCCGCGCTCATAGATCCGGAAGGCAACGCTCTTGTCAGGAAGTACTTCAACAAAGTCGGCATTGGTGCCTTTGGGTTTGTAGAGCTCGCTGTATCGGATTTTTTTACCCTCCTCAAATACTGGATAAACATCAAGGTTTGTCACGAAACGCACATGGTGATCCGTCCCTGTATTCACATAGTAGTCGTTCTCTTTGGCCTCAATCGATTCTACATCATGGAGGGAAAACCGAACCATTCCATTCTCCAGAATCTGGCCTTGGTGGTTGCCGTCATAGGCAGAGAAAGTAAAATCATTTTTGATGACCCCCAATTGATGAGCCAAATGTGCAATTGCACGACACCCGTTGCCACAAAAGCTATTGGTGCCATCCCGGTTGAAGTAGATCATCTTGAAATCTTGCGTGAGATCTTTTTCAAGTAGAATCAACCCATCAGCCCCAATCCCAAAACGGCGGTCGCATAATTTCGAAATCTGTGAAATGGAAAATGACAACTTCTGCTCGCGGTTATCAACGAGAACGAAGTCATTGCCGGTGGCCTGGTATTTATAGAAATGAATTTGTGACACGTGTTGGCTTGCTACTTCACTTCTTCATAGTCAACATACTCGCCTCCTTTGAGGCCATTTTTCTTATTCGCTTTTCTTGGGGCCGAGTCCATGTGAACGCTCCCATCCGCCGGCCTCCTGAAGTTGGGGGGCTGCTGTCTGGATTGACCCAATATTCTGAATAGAAAGCCGCTCACCTTGTTCAGGAGATAGATCACCAGCACCAGAATAATAATTAATTTGATCATATGCCTAAAGACCGAAGGGCAAAGGTAAGGGTTTCCTGAAAACTTAAGCTTTTTGGCAATTCTTTGGGCATTTCTGAATAAAAGCACCTGAAAGGTATTGCCACAACGTTTTTGGAAATAATGCAGATCACCGAGAGCCTAGATGGCTTTTCGTCTTTCAATGCCAAATGTTGCCAAAAATGAGCCATAAAGCCTTAAATGCCACTCGCTGTATAAGTCGATTCTTGCAACTTTTTAGTGTGCGACATCGTCTACAGTGTATGCTTAGAAACTACCTGAGAATTGCAGTCCGAAGCCTCCTGAAGCAGCAGGTTTACTCCATGATCAATGTGCTTGGTCTGGCAGTTAGCATTACTGTTTGCCTGCTCATTGGCCTATATGTAAAACACGAGCTATCCTACGATAAGTTTTTCCCAGACGCCGAACGGATCTATAAAATTGCCCTCGAAAGAAAATATCCCAACCACGCTACCTTCTTTGCATCTATCCCACATTCCTACGCCCCGACAATTCAACGCGATTTCCCTGAAGTTGATAACACACTGCAAATATTGGGACCTGCTAATGACGTCGTATTGAATTATAAAATAGGACCCAGTGAAATCAAAAGCTTTGAAGAAGATTATGTGCTCTTTGCCGATACTTCTTTCTTTTCCTTTTTTGATCTCACTTTACTGAGCGGTGATAAGAAGACAGCACTGACTTTACCCAATCAGATGCTTCTTTCGTCTTCTATGGCAGACAATATCTTTGGCAAAGAAGATCCGATCGGCAAGATTCTCTATGGCAACTTTGGAGAATATAAAGTGGCGGGCGTATTTCAAGATATCCCTGACAATTCCCATCTCCGGGCCAATTTTGTTGCTTCATTCGCCGGCGCTGAATTTCGCAGGGCAGAGAACTACATCACTTTCGACTCAAACACTTATCTCAAATTAAAATCTGGTGCTGACGCAAGTGCTCTGGAAGCCAAATTTCCAAAAATGGTAGACACTTATGCTTCAGGGCAAATTGAAAGGGAATTGGGACAATCATGGGAGGACTACAAAAAAGCAGGTAATGGTTATCGATATTTCCTGCAACCCCTGGCATCGATTCACCTGGATCCAACAAATATTGAATTTACCATTACACCCAGCGGGAATCTGAAGTACATCTACGCACTGCTCTTTATTGGAGGGCTGATCTTAGCGATTGCCGGCATCAATTTTATGAACCTCTCTACTGCCCGGTCGGCAGAACGAGCCCGTGAAGTGGGAGTCCGCAAAGTGATGGGTTCAACTAAGAATCAACTTGTGATTCAGTTTCTTGTGGAGGCAATCATATTGTCATTGATCGGGACCTTCATTGCTGTCGCCACGGCCATGCTGGTGCTTCCTACATTCAATATTCTAGTCGAGAAACAACTTCATTTCGTATTCAGCATGGATGTGATCACAGGACTTGCAGGCTTTGCGCTTCTGGTGGGCATCATGGCAGGGCTATATCCGGCGCTTGTTCTTTCATCCTATAATCCAGTGGTGGTGATGAAAGGGAATTTTTCCGGAAGTTCAAAAGGAGCCTGGCTCAGGAATGGACTTGTGATATTCCAGTTTATCATTTCCATCGTTCTGATTGTTGGTACCATGGTGGTCGGGCAACAGATGAGGTTCATTCAAAACAAAGATTTGGGCTTTAATACGGAGCATGTGTTGATGGTTGACCGGGCCTTTTCGCTCGACAAGAAATGGGAAACTTTCATTGAGGAGGTTCGAAGGATGCCTGAAGTAGCCTCCGTGGCTGGAACGAGTTCACGTGTGGGCAATCGCGAAGATTTTTTTGGGCAAATGTTTCAGCCACAAGGTTCGAACGAAGTGCTCACCGTGAAGTCGATGATCATGGATGATGATTTTGGTCAGGACATCGGGTTCACGTTAAGTGAAGGCAGGCTGTTCAGCAGAGAAACAACTGATTCGCTCAGTATCTTATTGAACGAAACAGCTGTTAAGACCATAGGACTTACTGACCCGGTAGGACGCAAACTATCCAATTCAGATTTATTCAGGGGGGATTCTGTTAATTCGAAAGAACGCCTATTTACGGTGATTGGTGTGGTCAAGAACTTTCATTTTCAGTCGCTGCGTGACGAGATCACTCCGCTGGTTATTTTTAGTAAGGAAGTTTTTGGTGCTCGTTCAAATATGAATTATGTAGCCATTCGCTTTAAGGCAAACGGATACCAGCAAGCCATTGCGGGTATTGAAAATAAATGGAAAGAGCTCGTTCCGGACCGGCCCTTTAAGTATGAATTTCTACAGGACAATCTGAATCGCGGCTATGTGGAAGAGCAACGCTCAGGAAAAATGTTCACAATCTTTTCGAGTTTGGCCGTGATGATTGCGTGTGTTGGACTCTTTGGTCTATCAGCTTACACCGCAAGCCGGCGAACGAAAGAGATCGGCATTCGCAAAGTGATGGGCGCTTCTGTAGGTGGTGTGGTCATGTTATTGTCCAAAGATTTTACCAGGTTGGTGATCATCGCTTTCCTATTGGCAACACCCCTTGCCTGGTGGATGATGCATCAATGGTTGAGTGGATTTGCTTACCGGATCACCTTAGGAGCGGACGCCTTTCTATGGGCAGGCCTTATGGCATTGACCATTGCATGGTTAACAATTAGCTTTCAATCGGTGAAAGCTGCTGTTGCAAATCCGGTGAAGTCGTTAAAAAATGAGTGAGATTTCTTTCTAGGTAATCTGTGTCATCTGTGGCTTAAAAATGAGTTAGCCACAGATTGCACAGATTACCTCAGATGAATGCTAAAAAGATTTAACGGCTGAGATACAGATTCCTCTCATTATAAATATTCAGAAAGTAATCATCCATTAAATCGTCGATGAAATAGATTGCCTCGCCGGTGGATTTCATTTCGGGCCCGAGTTCTTTGTTCACTTCTGGAAACTTGCTGAAAGAAAAGACGGGCACTTTAATGGCATATCCTTTCTTGGTGGGATTGAATGAAAAATCCTTCACTTTCTTTTCGCCCAACATCACCTTCGTAGCATAATTCACATAAGGCTCGTCGTAGGCCTTGCAGATAAAAGGGACCGTCCGTGAAGCACGCGGGTTGGCCTCAATGATATATACTTTATCGTTCTTGATGGCAAACTGTATGTTGATCAGCCCCACTGTTCTCAATGCCAACGCAATCCGCTTGGTATAACTTTCAATTTGCTTC
Organism: Cyclobacteriaceae bacterium; assembly: GCA_043776495.1. Classification (GTDB taxonomy): domain Bacteria; phylum Bacteroidota; class Bacteroidia; order Cytophagales; family Cyclobacteriaceae; genus ELB16-189. The sequence continues at coordinate 717 of JAYVRH010000252.1, read as the reverse complement.
ATGATGAAGTCTCCAAGGTTGTAAGGCGGGAGTACAGCGTATGAATCGCCAGAGTGAATACCCGCGGGCTCAATATGCTGCATGATGCCGATGATGTACACATCTTCACCATCACAGATGGCGTCGGCCTCAGCCTCGATGGCACCATCCAGAAAGTGATCCAGCAAAACCTTGTTTTCCGGAAGGTGTTTCCAGATATCAAGGATGTGGTTCTCCAACTCCTTTTCGTTGATCACGATTTTCATACTCTGGCCTCCCAACACATACGATGGCCTGACGAGCAACGGAAATCCAATGGTCTTTGATACTTCGAGCGCCTCGTCAGCGTCGGTGGCAACACCAAATTCCGGGTAAGGAATGTTCAACTCTTTGAGCAAATTTGAAAAACTGCCACGGTCTTCAGCAAGGTCAAGGGCTTCAAAAGAGGTTCCCAAAATCTTCACGCCGAACTTTTTAAGCTTCTCTGCAAGTTTCAGCGCCGTCTGTCCTCCAAGTTGAACGATGACACCTTCAGGTTTTTCATGTTGGATGATGTCCCACAAATGTTCCCAGAACACAGGCTCGAAATAAAGTTTGTCTGCAATGTCAAAATCTGTTGAAACTGTTTCCGGGTTGCAGTTGAGCATGATGGCTTCGTAACCACACTCTTTTACAGCAAGGATACCATGAACACAGGAATAGTCAAATTCAATTCCCTGGCCAATGCGGTTAGGCCCG
>JAYVRH010000251.1:0-2005 GCA_043776495.1 Cyclobacteriaceae bacterium | reverse complement strand
AACATAAGTGAGATTCCTTGATTTTAAGGATCATTTTGGGCCATTCAAAGTCTTTTCAGTTCAGGACATCCGGAAGTGGGATGACGACATTGACACCCGAAGACTAGTAGAGTGGCAGAAGAAAGATTACATCAAGAGGATCGTGAACAGATGGTATGCATTTTCAGATGCACCGAGGGATGAGAATTTTCTGTACCTGGTCGCCAACCGCATTTACGCTCCTTCCTACATTTCCTTTGAATCGGCTCTGGCACATTACCGACTCATACCCGAAGGCGTCTATACGATTACCTCTGCGACAACTCTCAAGACCCACCAGTTTACAACCTCGATTGGCACATTCAGCTACAGGCATTTGAAGCCAGAACTGATGTTCGGATACAGGCTGATCGAAGTAAACGGGCAGCGATACAAAATGGCAGAACCTGAAAAGTTGCTCCTCGACTATCTGTATTTGAATACATCCATTCAGTCCGCGGATGATCTTGCTTCGTTGCGGCTCAACTTGTCTGATCTTCAAACTGAGATACAGGAGGACCGATTAATGGAATATCTCGCCCAGTTTAAAAACAAGGCACTGGAAAAAAGAATCGAGACTTTCAGAAAAATATTACAACATGCTTAGTATTAACGAACTCGTAAAGTACTACCCCGAAAATCAACGGACATTCCAGGAGTTTATTCTGCGTGAATATTTACAGTGCAAAATTCTTCAAATCATTTTTGATCAGGCTGATTACGCCAACCAATTGTGTTTTCTCGGAGGAACATGCTTGCGAATTGTTCATGGCAATAACCGGTTCTCCGAAGATATTGACTTCGATAATTTCAAATTAACAGTGAGTAGTTTCCAGGCTATTTCAGAAATTATCAAAAATGGACTTGTACAGGAAGGGTATGAAGTTGAAATGAAAAAGGTATTTAAAGGGGCATTTCATTGCAATGTCCGTTTTCCCGGATTGCTATTCAGGCAAGGATTGGCCGGACACAAGGAACAAAAGATTCTGATCCAACTCGATAGTGAACCGCAGCATTTCGACTTTAAACCGGAAAAGCACATCCTCAACAAGTTTGATGTTTTCACTGAAATCCCTGTGACACCACTCAGTCTTCTTCTGGCACAAAAGTTCTTCGCCATTATAAATCGGAAAAGATCAAAGGGGAGAGATTTTTTTGACGTCGTCTTTTTATTATCTAAAGAAGTGAAGCCCAATTACGACTACCTCAAAATGAAAGTTGGTATTATAGATTCCAAGGGATTGAAGGAAAAGGTGCTGGACACGTGCTCAAAACTGGATATGAAGGCGATGGCAAAGGATGTGGCTCCATTTCTTTTCAAGGCGGAAGATGCAAAGAAGGTCGAATTGTTTGAAAAGTATTTAAAGCAAGTCGAGTTATAAAATAAATGGACAAGACTCCGCCATGGAATCTGTTCTTTTTGTGTCACTATAACTGGTCAACGATTGTCGTCCAACTTAATTATACCAGCCAACTCGATTCACCCGTCAACAACGTTTGCAAATCACCTTCGCCCTTCGTCACGATTTCGTGCTGAATCTGATTCACGATGCGTTGCTCATAAGGTGCGCGATCAATCGCCTGCAAAACACCCATCGGTCTGGGGAGATCTTCGTTGTAGGTCATGTTTGCTAAGATGAAAGCCAGCGTAGTGTCTTTTTCGTTGTGGATCAAAAGATCGCTCACCGAATGTTCTCCCTGGTCAAGGTTCACGACGCGTGGAGTATAGCGATCCAGAATAATTCCATCCCAGGAACAGAGGAAGTTTAGCCTTGCGGGCAGCTACTACCAATCCCAACGCTACCGCTTCATTTCCCGTGATGTTGCGATACCTTCCGGGAGCAAGCTGGGACCTGTCGATGACGTATTGTTGTTTAAACTCCTGGTTTTTCTCCGCATAATTCCATCCCGCACGGAGCGCATGGATATTGGCCAAGATCACATCGTCTTTGCCTTTGAATTTCTTATTGATCCAGTTGACGGTAGG
>JAYVRH010000250.1:0-6460 GCA_043776495.1 Cyclobacteriaceae bacterium | reverse complement strand
TTCTTACTAAACTGACGGCTTGATATTTCTCCGTATTGTATTTTCATATCCGTCAGGTGTACTGGATAGGATTTTAACTCCCGACCACCGCTTTCGTTGAATTGATAGAGACCATCGATCAGGCCAAAGTATTTTTCTTTTGCGGATAAATAGTACGCATTCTGATTTGTTTCAATTCCTATCAAGCCATTCTCGTGACCAAAATCACGAGTCTCTGTAATTTCCAATTGATCATCAAGCCTTAAACGAGTGATTCCTTTTTCCGTTCCCACCCAGATTCTATCTGTCTCATCAACAGCCACAAAAAAAATGAACCCAGACGGGAGGCCTTCCTGACGACCAATCAATTTCCTTGTGAAGCGTTTTTGGTCAATAATGATTACCCCTGCCCCACCCGATCCGGCCAATAACAGAGAATCACGGAAAACGGCCAACGATAATACAGTAGTGTTTTCAAATTCTGGCAATGAAATCGTGGTGATCTTGTCATTTTTCAAAACACTTAGCCCGAATTCAGTGCCTATAAATAATGACTGGGTAGAAGGCATGTACTGAAGAGAGGAAATGTTTTTGGTGGAGAGACCCAAAGGATCGGCGATCGTTCGAAAAATCTTTCCGTCGTAGTAATTTAGGCCTCCTCCCGTGGTGCCTATCCAAATGCCTCCTTGCTCATCAAAATCCAGTGCAGTGATATATGCGCTGGAAAGTCCATGCTCCCTGGTGAACCAGGAAATATTTTCCTTTGCAGGAGTGTATTTTCCCAATCCAGAATAAGAACCTATCCAAACATCACCGGCAGGAGAAGTCCGAATGGTATGAACACCATCATCATTGCCATTTGGCAACGGAAATGATGTTGTTTTTCCCTTTGAAATCTTCCACAACCCGTTGGCACCAATCCAGGTGGCATTGGACTTATCCTTTTCGATCGCCGTCACCTCGCTCAAGCGCTTGGAACCACATCTGTCAAAGTCGCGGGAATAATAACGGTAGAGACCGTTCCCCGCACTTCCAAACCAGGTATTGCCTTCTGTGTCAAGATGCACCTGCATGATGGATACATTTTGGAGCACGGTATCGGTTTGAATCTTTTCATCCAAAATATGCTCGCGAAACAAAGTGCGTTCATCCCGTGTCCAATAAGCTTTTTGAATGGAATCATAGCACACGATGTAACGGCTCATCATTTTCTTCCGTTTGCTAAAATCTCCTGTGTTCAAGTCCAATGCAAAAGAACCGCTGTCACTATCCACCCAAACTTCGGCGCCATGGTTAAACATGTTGTAGGCCTTGCCGAATATCTTTGAGTGAGAAAATTTCCGATAACCTTGAACAGATGGTACTACAAAAGAACTGTCGTTGAGATAAAAGCAGATTTGCTGATCTGGGGCAATGTGCGTAAAGAATATTGATCTTTTTGGGATTAGTGGTTTTGACCAATAATAAACGGAGTCTCGAAAAATTTTGCCTATCATTCCCGGGTTCGAGACAAGAAAGATCGTGTCATTAAATTCTACCACCTTTCTTATCCGTTTCAGGCCTTCATTAGAAACAGCTGATTGAAATTTTTTAAAATCCAACCCATCGAAACGCGTCAAGCCTCGGGGATGGACAATCCAGATATTTTGATTTGAATCAATAAACAGAGACGTAACAATGTTGCTGAGCAGGCCATCCAAAGTTGAATAGACCTTAAATTCCCTTCCGTCAAATCGCGCCAAGCCGCCACCTGAAGTGCCAATCCATAAATATCCATATTGATCTTCCACAATGGCGTTAACCTGAGATTGGGGCAAGCCATCTACTGCAGTGTACTGACGGAGCGTAAACTGTTGAGCATCCAATTTCAAAGAAAGTGAAATCAGAACGAGGATTAAGACAATCTCTGGCCTCCTATACATGATATTCAATATTCCGGATAATACCGATCAATCCGTTACCTCAAGTTACGGGATTATTACGAATCTGGTTCAGGACCAAAATGCCCTCAAATCGTCTGCTGCTGCAAAATGGATTGTGACTATCTTGGGTTTGTGCATTCTGCTCACGTAGCCTATGGCCATGACGGAAGATGATATCCGAAAAGAGAATGAAACGGTGGAAAGGTCCAAATCTGACTCCAATGCCTTTGCCGTTCTTTATGAAAAATATTTTGACAGAATCTATTTTTTCCTTCTTCGCCATACGGATGACGAAGAAGCTGCCGGTGACCTGTGTTCGCAGACATTCGTCAATGCACTGAACCATATCTCAAAATACGAGTTCAGGGGTTTGCCGTTTTCTGCATGGCTATACAAGATCGCTTCCAATGAAGTAAATAAATTCTACAGGAAGAAAAAAGGCAGAAAGGTTTTCAGTCTGGAAGAAGTGAAGGTACGCGAGCTGATTGAGCGCAACGACGAAGAATGGAATGAAGAAATCATTCAACAATTGCTAATCTACCTGAAGGATCTGCCCAGCGAGATGTTGCGCGTGTTGGAGTTACGGTTCTTCGAAGACAAGGACTTTAAAGAGATCGCCTTCATTCTTGATATGACCGAAAGTGGGGCGAAAATGCGGACTTATCGCGCGTTGGATATGCTTAGGAAGAATTTCAAAATCAAAATGAAGTACAATGAGTAAATACGAAATACGACTGCGCAGGCAAAAATTCACTTCTCGTGGATCTGAACGCTTCCGGGATTACGGCGCTGTGCTGCAGCGACATGAAAAGGAAATGCGGATTAAAAAATTAGTGCGTGTGTTCTCTTTTCTATTTATCATTCTTATCGTGGTGATGCTGATTATTATTTTAGTGAATATTGAAAGCAAGGCGATGGTTAAGACAAATCTCCCCTTGCAGAGATTTGCAATTTATAGTTTTGGATTTATTCGCTGACGTTCCCAATCGTCAATCTTAAATCCAAAATCGTCAATCTTTAAATAAACAACATCAACGAGGATCAATAAAGCGTCTTCAAGCAGTTCATCACCCAATACTGTAAATTTCTTCAAAATAGTACTTTAGGTTTTTACTTCATGCTACAATAACTTTAGCGAAATAGAAATTTTGACAAAGTTCGCCCCTTATGAAACGAATTACCCTTTTCACGGCAACTGCAATTATTCTCTTCATTCCGGCAGTTGCCCAAAAAACCAAGCAAGATGTTGTGAAAGCAATTGATGCGAAGTATGAGCAATACGCCGCAACAGCAAAGAAAATCTGGGATTACGCGGAGGTCGGCTTCCAGGAAACCCAAAGCTCAGCACTTCTGCTGCAAACTTTGAAAGATGCAGGCTTCACGGTGCAAAGCAACGTGGCAGGAATGCCTACGGCTTTCACGGCAACATTTGGTTCAGGAAAACCTTTGATTGGCATCCTGGGAGAATTTGATGCGCTGCCTGGAGTTTCACAAGATGAAACACCAGAACTAAAACCCATTCCAGGCAAACCTGCAGGTCACGCCTGTGGTCATCATCTTTTTGGTGTGGCTTCCGCAGCCGCGGCCATTGCCGTAAAGGACTGGCTTATCGCAAATAAAAAGACGGGAACGATTCGTTTCTATGGAACGCCTGCAGAAGAAGGAGGCTCCGGTAAAGTATACATGGTAAGGGATGGATTGTTTAATGACGTAGATGTAGTCCTTCATTGGCATCCGGGTTCTTCAAACTCCGGCGGATGGGGAACTTCTCTTTCAAACAAATCAGGAAAATTCAGGTTCTTTGGCATCGCATCACATGCAGCAGCGTCTCCGGAGCGAGGTCGATCTGCGCTGGATGGCGTGGAGGCCATGGACGCCATGGTGAACATGCTGAGAGAACACGTGAGTGATGCTACCCGAATTCATTATGTAATTACACGCGGTGGCGAGGCACCAAATGTCGTCCCCGCTTTCGCAGAGGTCTATTATTATGTACGCCACCCCAAACGAGATGAAGTGAAAGCTGTGTGGGAACGGATTGTGAGTGCTGCCGAAGGGGCTGCGCTCGGGACTGGAACTAAAATGACTTATGAAGTAACGGGTGGAGTGTACAACATGATGCCGAATGAAACACTCGCAAAAGTGATGGATGCCAACCTCAGAACCATCGGTGGATTTACTTACACAGAACAAGAGAAAGAATTTGGAAGGAAGATTCAACAGAGCTTTACCGGTAACATTCCTAAGATAGAATCGAGCAATGAGATCGCCCCTTTCGGGGAAAGCGAAAGCGGTGGCTCAACCGATGTATCAGATGTTGCATGGATTGTGCCTACTGCAGGCTTGAGAACAGCAACTTGGGTACCCGGCACTGCGGCTCATAGTTGGCAGGCCGTCGCAGCAGGTGCAACGGCCATTGGCTTTAAAGGAATGATGATCGCCGCCAAAACAATGGCTTTGACCGCGATTGATCTCTATAATTCGCCTCTTGTGATTGAAGAATCCTGGAAGGAGCTCCGCAAAAGACAAGGGGAGAATTTCAAGTACGAAGCGTTGTTGGGCGACCGCAACCCTGCATTGGATTACAGGAAATGAGCTTCTTACGACCGTCAGTCATTCCATTTTTATCCGCTGAATAAAACTCGCTTTCTCGTGCCCAACAATTATCTTTAGCTCCTGGATTGTATGGTCATTAAAAACATAGATACCATGGAAAAGAAGATAAATGCATTCATACTGATTGGCTTTATTTGCCTCTGGGCCGCTTGCTCGAACAACAAAGCAGAACATAATTCTGGTGGTCAAACAAAAGAGACTTTTTCTATTAGCACCTTAGTAGAAGAAAATAAAACGCCTCCTGACTCGATTATTGCCGCATTAAATGCACAGCATCATCAACTGAAAGTGTTGGAAAGGCGAACAGTACCTGGTCCATTTAATATCCCAGGCATGAAATATTTTTCCGCCTATGCACTTTCACTTACCAATTTACCGGTCATTAATCCAGGACCCGGTGAATACGTGCATGTGATGGAGGGGCAAAGGAATGGATACAAGAACCTTACAATCGGTATTACTGAAACATTTCCGGGCGGAGCGCCTCCCATGCATTCTCATGAAGGTGAAGAGTCACATGTCTTGCTTGAGGGTGATGTGCTTTATGCATTGGGTGATACCATTTTCACAATGAAAGCTCCTTATATAGTTAATATTCCTGCTGGCGTTCCACATGCGTTTAAGAATATCGGGAATAAAACCGCCAATCTGGTTGTAATATTTCCAACAAACGTGTGGAAATATGATGTATTGGATTTCTTTCCTTTCAAATCAGACACTGCCAAATTGAGTTCTCGCTTCACCGAACTTAAAAAGAGATTGGCAAAGAAATAATTCGTTATGCCGTTCTAAGGCAGACAAAACAATACTTGAACTGATCGAACTTCTTTCGGAATATCTTCAAAAGACTGACCGGATCTTAGACAAAATGGACCGGCACGATGTCTTATGAAATGCACCCCTTTCGTCCAAGGTTAATCAAGTATAAAAAAATTAACCATCTTGTCGATTAGATGGATTCAAACTCATTCAAACCACATCCGATCACCCACTGGCTCCAAACAACCAACGGCTTTTGGTTTTCTTTTTACGTCGCGATCTCAGCGTTCTGCCTTTATACCTGCATTTTTGCTGTGCGTAAAACATTCGGTGTAGCCACCTATGACGGCATGAGTGTTGGCGGTCACAGCTTCAAAGTGTGGATGGTGATCTCACAGGCCCTCGGTTACATGCTCTCAAAATTCATAGGGATTAAAATTGTTTCAGAACTTGGAGCCAACTCAAGAGCAAAAGGAATCCTGGTGATGTTGTGCTGCGCCGGGCTGGCCTGGCTGGGATTTGCCATCACACCCATGCCATACAATCTTATATTTCTATTTCTGAATGGCTTGCCTTTGGGAATGGTGTGGGGTATGGTCTTCGCCTATCTCGAAGGAAGGAAATTCACGGAAGTGCTTGGAGCCAGTTTATCGGTAAGCTTTATTTTTTCGGCTGGGTTTGCCAAGACAATCGGGGGCTTCATCATGTTGGATTGGGGTACGTCCGAATTTTGGATGCCCTTTGTCTCGACCTGTTTATTCTTTCCTCCACTGCTTCTATTTCTTTGGCTCCTGGATAAAATCCCTCCGCCCACAGCCGAAGATGAAGCCCTTCGCACCAAAAGAAGTCCAATGACCGGTGAACAGAGAATTAAATTTGCGCTCACATTTGCTCCCGGCCTGATATTACTGATCATGGCATATGCTTTTCTCACGGCCTACCGTGATTTTCGAGACAACTTCTCTGCTGAAATCTGGAAGTCACTCGGCTATGGTGACAGGCCCGGGATCTTCACATATACAGAATCCATTGTGGCCATCATCGTGTTGGTCGTCATCGCCAGTCTGATGGTCATCAAAAATAATTTTAAGGCGATGGTGATCAACCACCTGATTGTCCTTACGGGAATGATCACGGTAGGGATCAGCACACTCGCATTCGAAAGTAAACTCATCAGTGCACCT
>JAYVRH010000249.1:0-6462 GCA_043776495.1 Cyclobacteriaceae bacterium | reverse complement strand
GTTTACCCATTTCAACACCGCCATAGGATACAACCGATTTTTCAACCATGTCAATACCTTCAGACGAGCGCATCAAACCTTGTGTGAAGATCGAGGCGACTGGGCCCTTGGTGTTCTTCGTAACATTTTTTGCTGCCTCCACTCCACCTTTCGCGAGCGCGTCTTCGATTTGAGTCAATAATTTCTTTGTATTAGTGGTTGCCAGATTAAGCGTGATGATACGCTCAATAGACACAGCAAGTCCTAAAATCATACAAATTAGGATAGGCCACATAAATGGCACACCACCCTCAATAAATTTTTCCTTTAATACCTGGTGAAAAGAGGCCTCTTCAACAGGAGCGTCTGAAGGGGTCTCTGTGACGGCTGCTTCAGTAGCTGCCGGAGCGGTCGCAGTAGAGTCCTGCGCGAATAAGGCGACAGCCCCACAGAGGAGAATTCCTACGAAAGCGAGAATAGCAAATTGTTTTTTCATAGTTTAAGGTTTATGTCTAAGTCTTGAAGTGGCCAAAATTAAAGTTTTTGTTCATTTCTTAGCAAGAAATAAGAAATTTTTAGACGAAAAAACCTTCTTTAGTTGCTGAGCTGCCAAGTTTAGACCCTCAAGGTTCGAAAAGTCAGGGTCAAAACTGTCTTTTCGCTTATTTTCCATTTCTTTGTGGGCTTTTTTTTTGGAGAGGTGTCCGAGTGGTTGAAGGAGCACGCCTGGAAAGTGTGTATACTCGAAAGGGTATCGCGGGTTCGAATCCCGCCCTCTCCGCCATCGACCGATGAAAGCTTTCTGTGAAGTCGCACATCGTCCACCAAGCAGCTGCGAGGTCGGGCTCAACCATTTTCAAAATTCACTCATTTCCCCTGCAATAGGCTTGCCTATCAATTGCTTTGTATAATCCGCACCGTGTTCGCCCATATACATCATTAATTTTGTAACAGCCGACTCAATTGTCATATCTAACCCACTTATCACCCCAATCTCCTGTAATGCCTTGCTGGTTTCATACTTTCCTTGTATCACCATTCCTCCCGGGCACTGTGAGATATTCAAAATAAGTACACCCTTGCTAATCGCCTTCTTCAGCATATCGATGAACCAGGGCGCTGAAGGTGCATTTCCTGAACCAAATGTCTCCAGAACAAGTGCTTGCATCGTCGGATTGCTCACCACAGCCTTCACCGTATTCTCATTGATTCCCGGAAAAAGTTTAAGAATGGAGACATTGGTATCGATTTTTGAATGAAGGATCAGAGGATCCCCAGATGGGGCTTGAATGACAGCCATGTTATAATCGATTTTCACACCTGCCTTTGCCAAGACGGGATAATTTTCGGACTCGAAGGCATCAAAGTGCATGCTTTCTGCTTTTTTAGCCCGGTTGCCCCTAATCAGCACATAGTCAAAATAAATACAGACTTCAGGGACCACCGCTTTGCCTTCATTTTTAGCTGACGCGATCTCCAGGGCCGTGATCAGGTTTTCACGCGCGTCGGACCTTGGTTCACTTATGGGCAGTTGCGCGCCTGTAAACACGACAGGCTTGGAAAGATTTTGCAGCATGAAGCTAAGTGCAGAAGCCGTGTATGCCATCGTGTCGGTGCCATGCAAGACCACAAACCCATCCTGAACGTCGTAATGTTCTTTGATGATGGCCCCGATCATTTGCCAATGCGCAGGTTCTATGTTTGAAGAATCGATCGGATGCTCAAAGGAAATGACTGTTATTTCCAGAAACAGATGACGAAGGGTAGGTAAATGTTCCAGAATAAGCGAGAAGTCGAATGGTAACAATACTCCCTGCGCATCGTAAATCATACCAAATGTTCCTCCGGTATAAATAATCATCACCCTCGCCTTCGGTTTTGACGGTAAGGCAGTGTTAATGGATAAGGTTTTGTATTTCATAAATGCAATTATGATTCGGCAAATATCCTCGCTGCATTTGCAGTCGTGATCGTTTGAAGTTCTTCTTTCGTCACTTTCATTATTTCAATAATTTTTTCTGCAATCAACGAAATATAAGATGGTTCATTCCTTTTACCACGATGAGGAACAGGTGCGAGGTAGGGACAGTCCGTCTCCAAAACAAGATTCTCCAAAGATAATTCCGGCAGCACTTTATCAATGCCACCATTCTTGAATGTGGCCACCCCTCCTATCCCAAGATAAAAACCCATCTCTACAATTTTTTTTGCTTGTTCCGCATTTCCTGAAAAGCAATGAAATATCCCTGTGAGTTTACCATCGATCAATGGTTGCAAAAGTTCAATGGTCTCATCCATGGATTCGCGGCAATGGATCACCAACGGAAGCCTGTATTGCTTCGCCCAGTTTATCTGGATGACAAATGCTTCCTTCTGTTGTTCCCAAAAAGTCTTATCCCAGTGTAAATCGGTGCCCATCTCCCCGACCGCCTTGAACTTTCGCTTGCCAAGCCATTGCTCCACCAAATACAATTCTTTTTCAAAATCTTTTTTTACTGCACATGGATGAAGGCCCATCATAGCAAAGCAATTTTTAGGATGCTTCAACTCTAACTCCAGCATACCATCGATGGAGGTGTGATCAATGTTGGGCATGAATATCTTCTCAACCCCGGTTTCAAAAGCGCGGGTGAGGACATCTTCCCGATCATGACGAAATTCATCGGAATAAATGTGCGCGTGGGTGTCTGTCCAGGAGTTGGGCATTTAACAAAGATTAATGAAATGATGAGCGATTGGGTGCAAATAATTCTTCGATTGCATCCATCAGCAAATCAGGCGTGCTGACCCATTCGGAAAATCCTCTGAAGTTTAATGATTGATGCAATGCCTCAGCAAGATCAAACTTATCCTGACTACTCGAGCCTGTGGCTTTCATATTTTTTAATTCTCTCGCAAGATAAACTTGTTCTGTTTGACCTGGAGTCGGAACAAAAAAAGCGCTCTTGCCAAGCGTGATAAGGTCCATGATCGTACTGTATCCGCTTCTGCTGATAACAAGTTTAGAAGCAAGAATGGCTTCTTCAAGCTCACAGGTGCAAAGATGATTCACGATCTCCAGGCAGCCCTCCTGTTTATGCAATGGCTCCTGAGGCTTACCTTCCACAAGCAACGACTTCAAGCCGCTTTCCTTTAATTGTTTGGCCATAAGATTTTCAAAAATACTTCGCTGCGGCTCGGGTCCTGAAACGAGGGCAATAATCTCATATCGCTGTCCTACACCTCTTCTCATTTGAAATCTTGAGAGCCATCCAATGTATTTTTGGTTCAACTTCTCACTAGAAAAAAATGGCGTTGTAAGTCCGCTGCCCGGCTCGTCAGGGACCCAAACTTCCTGAAATCTTTTGATGTATCGATATCCTATGAAATTGATTGGTGGTCCAAGCCAACCAAAACCCGGCGGCATCAATAGATTGGCCTGGTGTGTGATGAAAATGGATTTGGCGTTTGATGACCAACACCCATAGCGATTGTCGGAAATGACAATATCAATTTTATGATCTCGAACTATTTCCTCAGTCTGTTGGTGCTCCTTCTCCACCACTTTAATAAACTTTGGAAGCTGAGACATTATTTTCAATGGCATGCTTGCTGTGGCTGAGTACTGCGGATCGTAAGCTGATAATTCAAAGAAAGGAAGAGACGGAAATTCCTGCCGCAGGAAATGCAGCGCGTTACCAGAAGAGGCGATCCTTATGTCAGCACCCTTCTTTTGGAGTGCGGCCACAACCGGCACGCACCGGGTGGCGTGGCCCAGGCCCCAATCAAGTGGACATACCAATACTTTTTTCACCATAAACAAACGATCGGTCAACGAAGGACTTTGAATGTGAACCCTAAGTTTACAAAATGCTCGATAAAACGTGGCAGTACATACCTCATATTCCTTTCGGCCTTCAGACTGTCATGAAAGACAATAATGGAGCCCGGGCGTGTTGCAGCGATCGAGCCCTTCAGACACCGTTCAGGCGACAATCTCCTGGCATAGTCATTTGTCAGCACATCCCACATGACTATTTTATAATCACGCAAGGATTTGATTTGGTCACGTGTAATTCTACCGTAGGGTGGACGAAAGAGAAAAGGATGCAGATTCGATCGGTGATCGGTAACCGATGCAGGAAAATCAGCTTTGATTTGTTTTTCACAAAGTTTGATGTTGTCGAGGTAGGATTGAGTGCTTGTTTTCCAGCCGCTCAGGTGGTTGAAAGTGTGATTGGCAACAACGTGGTTTGCCGCGATCGCTCTTCTCAATAATGAAGGGTGCTTCATGATGTTATCACCTATACAAAAAAAAGTCGCGACGGAGTTCGTTTTTTGCAATGTTTCCAGTACAAACTCTGTTGGTCCCGGAACAGGGCCATCATCAAAAGTCAGATAAAGTTCTTTGGCAGGCGTTTCAATTCGCCAGGTAAGTTGGGGAAAGAGTTTAGGAAGGAAGAAAGGGGTGCGGAAGAAATTCAAGGCCTAATGTTTGGTGCTACACTTATCAGGTTTAGAAAACCTGATAAGTGTATGAAAAATAATTTACTGTACCCTGCAAGATAGTATCGTAATATCATCCCGGTAACTATTCCTTCCTTTGAATCCGTCCAGTTGCACAATAATATCCTGATGAATGGTGCTAAGGTCTTTATTGTGATTGGCTTCGAAATACTCAATTAACGATGATTGACCATACTCATCGCCTTGCTCATTGACTGTTTCCGTGAGCCCGTCGGTATAACAAAAGAGAAAGAAATCATCGAGGTCAGTAATAAATCCTTCCTTCAGGAAAGGAAGTGGGTGCATCGCGCCCAGTACTGTGCAGCCATCTTCCAACAAACGAATGCCATTCTTCTTGTCCCAAAGCAATGGTGGGTTATGTCCGGCGTTTACATAGACCAACGTCTTTAAATTGATATCATAAATGGCCCCAAAGAAAGTAATGAACCTTTCTCCCTTTGCGCTCTCCAGGACCTGATAGTTTAGCGCCTCCACAATTTCAGATAGGTTGGGCATGTGGCGCAGCAATGTGTGCAATGACGCCTGGAAGTTAGACATCATCAATGCGGCAGCGATTCCTTTACCGCTGACATCTGCCACACATAGTAAGAATTGATTTTTATTGATAGGCACGTAGTCATAATAATCGCCACCTACCATGTCGTGCGGAAGATAGCTTGCCGCCATTTTCAGGTGCTCCGTGTTGGGGAGTTTATCAGGAAACAAAAACTGCTGCACATCGCTTGCAATCTCCAGTTCCTTGCGAAATGCCTATTGTTCTAATTGCCTGCGGGCAAGTTTCTTATTTTCAATCGCAACGATTATGATGTTGCTGAGGGCCTGCACAAATTTGATACTGTCTTCGTAATCATGGTTAAGCTTGTTCGACTCCAGGCCACCGATAAAAACGACCGCCAGCGTTTCGCTTTTATGGGCGACCGGGATTACAAGGTCAAACTGATGAAAGTCACACTCGCTGTCAAATTCGGTAAGCCTGTGCACTTGCTTAATCAGATGAAAACGGTCATCCAACTGGTACTTTAAGAAATTTGTTTTAGTGCCAAAATTGACCTGGCACGTCCACCTTTCGTCAAAAACATAAAGTGCCAGTTTTCGAATGCGAAGGTTGGACCTAAGTGTGAAATTGTACATTTTATACAGCGAGTCTTCCGGCACGTTGTTGTTGATGGCCTGCGTGATTTCCAGCAGGGCGTTGAGCTCCAACTCTTTGCGATCCAGTTGCTTTTGTAATTCGACTTCGTTCATTTCGCTTCTCTAACGGTAAAAATAGAACAAAATTATCGTGGCTACATCGCTCATTTTACATTGTTGAGGAATTACTAACCCTGACATGTAGAGTCACTTGTAATTTCTATTCTTCCACTCATAACGTAAGACAAGAGAGAACACACCAATAATTGTAATATAGAAGGGATAAATAATTTGTAAAGTCAGGAAGGCCAACAGGTCAAATCTCCGATGAAGGAAACGTGCAACCCAGGAAAATAAAATGCCTTCCAGAAATATCTTGTATAATATTAGTCCATAACTGGTCTCATGATAGATAAAATTATTTATGATTAAGCCTACAAAAGCAAAGTGCGATGCCAGGATGAAGATGGCCAACATTCTGGCAAGCGGATCAGAATTGTGTCTCCACTTGCCTGCCCATCGGATGCGTTGATAAAAAAAATCACTTATGTCTTTCTGAGGATCGGTGGTTACTGTGGCCTCATAAAAATTCAAAAACTTGATTCCCAAAGGATATTGTTTCAGTATCTTCCTTAGCAAGAACTCATCGTCTCCCGAGGCAATCCCGAAATTCCCCTCATAACCATGCACTTCATTGAAGACTTCTTTCCGAAAAGACAAGTTGGCACCATTGCACAAGATCGGATGGCCCAGCCCAATGGTTGCTGCAGCTGAACCAACAAGACTGTTGAATTCGGTTACCTGCAAGCGGGTGAAAAAAGAATCACCTTCGGTAAGCCTCACAAC